>JAZUQN010000062.1:0-2067 GCA_045605745.1 Eubacteriales bacterium | reverse complement strand
GGTAGTCGCTTGGCAGATAAAAAAAATATTCGACATCTGATTTAGGCATAACGAAATTATAATAGAGCATCGCATCCTTGTCTTTGTTCTGCGGTGAATATTTATAGTGACCTGCAATATAGGTCTGATCCATATTATAGGTTGAATAATCGTTTAGCTCAACAGGAACAAACACTTCAATCTGCTCGCCGATTAGTGCGCTTAACAGTTGATTAATTTGAAGCGGCGGTGTTTCCATCTCCTCCATATCGACGCTGTCTGTTTCTTTGTTTACCCCATAGGCAAGAGAAAGAGCATATGGATTAAGATAAGCTGTATATCGATCGTCCTCCTCAAGCTTATATGCTTCCTCATAATACCGTGACCAATTGTCCTCGGAGATTATATATTTTATGCCGAGAAGTGAATCACTGACCGGAGTTCCGCCCAGATATTTTGACCAATGAGATTTTGATGCATAACCCATTCGGTTTAGAAATCTGATTGTCTCTGAATTAAGTGTTGAGGTTGAATTTGAAAGTCCTCTGATGCCAAGAGCCATATTGTCGTTTGTTTTACGGTGCTTGGTTTTTTCAAAACGGTAAAACGATGTGTCATTTTCTTTTATTTCTTCAACTATAGGTCTAAGACCCGATATGAAATTGTTGTATGAGCTGTACTTTGAATAATAAACATCGTCATGAAGATCAAGACAGTTTGAAAGACCGTTGCAAAATGTTTCGAGACATATAAAAATCACCATTATTATGGCTATATTTTCTTTGAAATCATGTTTTTTCAGCAGACAAAGAAGAATGAGAGTTATTCCAACGAAAAACAGGGACAGCCATATACCTTCAAAATCCTTCATATTTTCATATTCAAGCTTTTGAATGATGAACAGAAATGCCGTCAGAGCTGCTGCGATACCTATAAACATTCCGGAGGGGATATTTTCTATTTCATCAAAGGCTTTGTGCGCAAGGGTCAAAAGCAGGAAACAAAGCATAAAGCTATAGCGATAATTCAGCCAGTTTGGACGCTGAAAGCCGTGCCAAATGAGATCTGCAGTGCTAAGAGAAAAGCTGATAACAAAGAAAGCTATAAAAGCTCCGGCAAGTATTTTTTCTCTTGCAGTAAACTTTTTTGAAACAAAGAATACAGGAACAAGAAACAGCGTGAGAACACCGCAATACACAAAGGGCCAGCCTTCAGGACGGACTGTATCGTAAGAGCCGGGGAAAAATTTTGTCAGAAGATCGATAAAATCAAATTTTGATGAGGGTTCAAAATTTGGATTTGAAAATGTTGTTTTTCCCATAGTCAGTGAATAATATGCAGTTAGAATAATGACCATAGCCATACCGCAGGCAAGAGCAGAGTAAAGCACAGTTCTTGAAAGGGAAGCAAAGAAATGGTGTTTTTCACCTAAAGGATTGTTTTCTCCCCGGGCTGATCTTGAAATGTAATAATAAAAGAAATATACTGCAACATATATGCAAACCATATAGCCAATATAAAAATTACTGAAAACCGAAAGAGCAAGGAAGAATGTAAACATTTTGAATTTTCGGTATTTAATCAGAGCTTCAAGACCAAGTGTTACAAGAGGTAGCCACATAACGCAATCTATCCACATCGTGTTATGCTGCTGAACTATGCAATAGGCAGAAAGCGCATATAAAACAGAAAAGCATATGATAGAGATTTTATTCGGCTTTTTGCTTGTTTTGTGCAGATAAAATCCGAATGTCAGACCGCATCCGCCTGTTTTGAGAAGGAAGAGGAAAAGCAGTGCTTCAAGCATCATATTTTTGGGGAAAAGTGCAACAATATATGAAAGAGGACTAGCTAAATAATATGCATAAATACCCATAAATTCGCCGCCAAGAGCACGAGAGAATGAATAAAGAAGGCTTGCGTCTCCATGGACAACATTTCTAAGTGCTTCAAAAAAATATACATATTGACCGTTGAGGTCAAGGACGAGCACAGAACCGTCTCCAAAGGGGTGTATCTCTCTTGAGAGATAGATAAGATACATTACCACAACAGGTAAAATAAAACAAAGAGAGAGATAGAGATAGG
>JAZUQN010000061.1:0-23680 GCA_045605745.1 Eubacteriales bacterium | reverse complement strand
ACTTTTTATAATAGGATATATTTATCACCGTATAAAATCTACCAAAATCTACTAAACTAAAGGCATTTGCTGATTTTCAAATTTTGCAAATTATCGATATTTTTTATTTTCATCCGTCATTTTCTTAGAAGAATAATATTTTTAGAGAATATCATGAGATAACCAAAGAGTAAAAAAAAAAGATGCCGCTTGCGGCATCTTTTTTTACGTATTAAAATTATTCAGCAAGTGTAATTGCTGTGATGTGAGGCTGAGAATCCTTATACCAATAAACAAATCCCTCTACATCAACAACATCACCGGCCTTGAGTGTTCCAACGGTTGTATAAACCTCTGTATCGGGAGCTGTGAGGTAACGCTCAACGCAGAAGCTATAGTCTGCATCGCCCTTTGTGAGAGTGAGATAGATATCATCGCCGGGCTCATCATTCTTATAGCTGATCTCCTTAACTGTAAGGCCCTTGAAGGAAGCAAGCTGTGACTGATAGTTCTTAAGCTCTTCTGTGCCAAGCTTGTCTGTAAGATCTACAGGCTCAGCGATAAAGCTGTCAGCGCCTTCAACGAACTCAAATGTAGCACCTGCAGCAACCTCTGCCATGCCTTCCCACTCTGTCTTAAATCCATTTACACGGATCTTTGTACCGGGGACAAGCTTAGCAGCGTCTTCTTCAGCGCAAACGATATTATAGAGGAAGTAACCGCCATCCTGATCCTGTGCATAAACAACGATAGCACCATTATACCAAGACTGGGTTGCCTGAACATATGCCTCGATAACAACAGCATCATCAGCCGCTGCAGCAGCATAATCAGCATAGCTCATAACAGTTGTGTCATCCACAACCTCGCCCGCTGTATCAGCAGAAGTGTCAACAGTATCGAGAGTTGTATCAACAACGCTATCTGTGCCTGCATCTGTGTCCTTTGTCTCACCGTTTCCACCGCAAGCTACAAGAGCAAGCATAAGTGTAAGAGCAAGAATCATCACTAAAAACTTTTTCATAATTTTTCTCCTTTTTATAAAGTTTTGATGACTAATATTATACTCAAAAATAGCAAAATGTCAAGTATTATTGGTAATTTTTTCGTTTTTTTACTCCATCTGCTGCAAGATAAGCAAAAATCACTATCCAAGCAAGCACCAAAGCCCCAATAAACAGGGCAGATTGCACAGGCAGTGGACCTTGGTCTGAATTTATACCCTTTGAAGGTTCATGCTCGCCAAGGCGATACAGCGATTTAATATCTTCAAATAGTTTATCAATATATTCAGCATCCACATTTTGCTTTCTTCTCACGGATTTTGTTACACTTTCAATAAGCTCTCCTGCCGCATCACGAAGGGATGCAGAACCATTGAAAACCGGAGTGGTAAATGTGTTATCAGTATTTTCTATCAAAAGCTTGACAGCCCGTAGCTTTATATCATAATAAAGCTGATTATCCTCGCCCTCTCTTGAAAGATAATCCTGATAAATTTCAGAGCTTTGAGCCTTTGAAGTAACCGGCGCATAGCCCTCGGTTTGCGAATAAGCTATCTGGACATCATTTGTCAGCATATACTGAGCAAAGAGCCATGAGGCAAGGACCTCGCCATCATCCTCCTTGTTAAATATACACATCGAAGGGCCTTGAGAGATCATCTCGGGGGTCTCCACATCAAATTGCGGCAGCATCATGACCTCGGTTTCAAAATCAACAATATCCTCCTCCGGGATATCAACGTTTGGTGCATTCATACCCATCCATGTAGCTCCTGCAGTTGAGTCAACGGCAAATATACATTGACCTGCATTAAGATAGTTTGCCGGATATCCCTGTATCTTAAATGTGCAAAAAGCCCTTGACCTTGCGTGCTCTGCAACAGTATAAAGCAAGCTTTCGGTCTGATCGTTGAAAAGCAGTATATCGCCTTTTTCATTTGAATAATCAGCACCAAGCTGCTTAAGCATCTGAATCATCATATTGTCGGTTGATTTATAGATGAATGGTATCATAACCTTCTGACCGTTCACCAAAAAGTTTCCCTCGGCATCCTTTTTCATTGCCGCCTCGGAAACCTCCCAAACAAAATCCCATGTGAGCACCTGGGGCAGCTCATATCCAAGAGCCTCCACATAGGTCTTATTCACATAGCAAGCCTCGCTTGAGCGCATGAATGGCAGTGCATAATAGTCTGTACCCAGCCGACATTCGCTTAGAAATTTAGGAATTATCTCCTCCATCTTAGGTGAGTCGAATCTTACCTCGCTGCCACCAAAGCCATATTTTTTATCCCTCATCAGAGAAGAAAGCGGAACCACCGTGTTTTCTCCGGTCATATATGTTGCAATATGGTCGGGATATGTTATGCATACATTTGGTGTTGTAGCGGTTGCAATATTTGTCAGCACATCGCTGTATATTCTGCCATAATCTGTGTAAAGCTTCAGATTCACTTTTATATTTGGATAAAGCTCTTCAAAATCGGCAATAGCCTTTTTATAGATATTGACCTGGGTGACATTAGTGTCATTTTTTGCCCAAAAGCTTATCTCATAATTCTTTGATGTGTCAAAATCGCTCGGCATCTCAAAGGGAGTCTTGTCCTTAGCTCCGTGGCAAGAGGACAGCACGGCAAGGAAAAGGGCAGAAAAGAGCAAAAATGAAATTATTTTTTTCATCATCCCTTTGTACCTCCTCTTGCAACGCCCTCCATTATCTTATTTCTGAAAATAAGAAAGAGAACTATAAGCGGAACGGAGATGACAACAACTGCCGCCATCATCGCAGGTATGTTTTCTCGACCGAAACCGTTTTCTCTTATCTCCTGTATTCCGTTTGAAACCAGAAAATACGATTGATCATCTGTAATAAGCCTTGGCCACACATAGGAATTCCAACATTCGATTATTTTAAGTATAGTAACCGTAATAACGGTTGGTCTGCATATGGGGAGAATGACCTTGAAAAGATATTTAAGATCCGATGTGCCATCAACCTTTGCCGCAAGATAAAGCTCGTCCGGTATCTGAGCAAAATTTTCCTTTAGCAAATATATATAAAATACCGAGGTGACAGAGGGCAGAATAAGCCCTGTAAAAGTATTTCTGAGATCAAGATTTGTTATGGTTGTGAAATTTGTAATAACCACAAGCTCGTTTGGTATCATCATCAGCGCAAGGAAAAGGGTAAACACCAAATTCTTGCCTCTGAAATTCAGCCTTGCAAAAGCAAACGCAGCCGGAACTATAATTATAAGCATCAGTGCTGTTGTTGCAAGAGTGAA
The DNA here is from genome assembly GCA_045605745.1 of Eubacteriales bacterium. Taxonomy (GTDB): domain Bacteria; phylum Bacillota; class Clostridia; order Oscillospirales; family CAG-272; genus SIG710. The sequence goes on along the minus strand of JAZUQN010000061.1, from coordinate 20,412 downwards.
GATAACAGTATTCAGAAAATACTGACCAAGAGGCACTCTTGTAAATGCCTCTCTGTAGTTTTCAAAGGTTGGAGAAAGGGTGAAAAATTTGGGAATATACTCTCCGTTATAGGCACTGTAGCTCTTGAGGCTGGTCAAAAGCATCCAGTAAAAGGGGAAGAGAACCACCAGCGCCCAAATTGTCAGCAGCAGATAAACGAAAAGCTTTGTTATTCTTTTTTCTGCACTGCCCTGCTTTGGCATAATTTCCATTTTATTTGTCATATTGCACCTCCTAATAATGAACGTGCTTACGACTGATAAGCAGGTTTATGCTGGTTATGGTCAAAACGATTGCAAAGAGGGCAATAGCAGCTGCGGAAGCATATGATGGGAATCCGCCGCCCTCACCATAAAGCATATCATAAACATAGCCCACTATGGTGTTCATCTCTGCGGCATTCAGCTCTGTGCCAAAAAGGGCAACCGCATCGCTATATGCCTTAAAAGCTCCTATAAAGCCGGTTATAACAAGATAGAACAGCATTGGTGATATCATTGGCAAAGTGATTTTAAAAAATGTTCTCCGGCGTGATGTGCCATCAATCTTTGCCGCATCATAATAATTTTTATTAACCGAGGCAAGAGCACTTGTAAGAATCAATATCTTAAATGGCATTACAACCCAAACGGTATAAATGCAAAGCACAAGCATCTTTGCCCAGTAAGGACCATCTATGAAATCAACCGAGCTACCGCCAAAAAAGTTTATAACAAGATTAACAAGTCCGTCAGAATAAGCCGTGGGCTTAAAAAGAATCATAAAAACAAGTCCAACTGCCAGTGTATTCGTTACATAGGGCAGAAAATATATGGTTTGATAAAGTCTTCTGATCCATTTAATCGAGCTTAGCATAACCGATATAGCAAGAGCAAGAGCTGTTGAAAGCGGCACTGTTATTATCACCAAAATAAAGGTATTTTTCATTGCCTGAAGAAAATATGGGTCGCGAAGAATATAGGAATAATTATATGTTCCTATACCCGAATATGTCTGAGAAGAGGAGTTGAACCCCTCCTCAAAAGAATATATGAAAACATCAACTAAAGGATATACCATAAAAACACCGAGAAACAATATGGCAGGCAAAAGATATATCCAAGCTTTAAGATTATTTTTCTCCATTGTTATCCCCCTATAAACATGGGCTCGATGACATTTTTACTTGTCCGCAAGAAGTTCTACTATCTCTGCCTTTGGACGAAGTCCAACGATCTTTCCACTCACCTGACCGTTTTTAAACACAAGAAGAGTGGGAATGCTCATAATGCCGAATTTTGCAGCAAGCTCTCCCTCCTCATCCACATTTACTTTGCCAACAAGAAATTCGGGATGCTCCTCTGCGATCTCATCAACAATTGGAGACATTCTGCGGCAGGGGCCGCACCAAGGTGCCCAAAAATCGATAAGAACTGCTTTTTCGCTTTTCAAAACTTCATTTTCAAAATTGTTGTTTGTAACTGTTAATACTGCCATTTTTTATCTCCTTTTCTTTTTAATCTCTCGATTCAATGACAAGCATTGCGCCTTTTTTAACCGAGACAAGAGCGGCATTGCCGTCCATTTCGTTTGACACCGCAAACTGGTCATTTCGAGTTAATTTTGCATTTTTTAATGGGTATTTACACCCCTCAACCGAAACGCCCTTGCAAGCCTTATCAAGGGCAATAAGCGAAAGATATTTAAAGGCTGAGCGCGCCAAAATAAGGCTGCTGTTTTCAAGATATCTTATCCGATTGTAACCATTGGTGATATAGCAATAGACACCCTTTGATTTCATATCGGCAAGAATACCAAGGCTCGATAAAGAATGATCAAGTCTTGTGCCGATTCCACCGATTATAACTATATCATCACAGCCTCGTTCTATTGCTATTTGAACTGCTGCCTGCGTATCTGTACAGTCCTTTTCACACCGTAGCTTTATAAGCTCAATCCCATCCGGCACACTTGCAGAGCCAAGAGAATCAAGATCTCCAATAAGAATATCAACTCTCTCTCCAAGAGCTCTTGCATTAAGATAGCCGCTGTCTGCAGCTATCACAAGATCCTCTTTTTTTGGATGCTCGGTTATATTCTCTGCTAAAATATTTCCACCGCCGTATATAAATGCTTTCATTTAAGATCCTTTTCAGTTTTTATTCCAAGACTTTTTCTCTTTTAGTACATTAAACATAGAAACAAAGCTGTCATGGCGTGATTTTGATATTTCACCGTTCTTAACCGCTTCAACAATGGCACAGCCTTCCTCTTTAATATGAGTGCATTTTGTATATTTACACATACCAATGTATGGCTCAAACTCTCTCATAGTTAATGGCAGATCGTCCTTTGAAAAAAAGTCAAAGCGCTCAAAATCCAGCATACTGAACCCGGGAGTATCCGCAATACAGCCACCCTCATAGCTATCTGAAATCGGGAAAAGCTCAACATGGCGAGTGGTGTGTCTTCCGCGCTCTATTTTGCGACTGACAGAAGAAGTATCAAGACCAAGCCCCGGGAACAACAGATTCATAAGCGTTGATTTTCCAACGCCCGAAGCACCTGCAAAGGCCGCCGTTTTTCCCCTCAGCTCCTCTGAAACAAATTCTTTTATCTCATCTATACCCTCTCCTGTAACACAGCTCAGAACAAACACTCTGTAGCCGGCAAGGGTATATATTTTTCTGAGCTCATCAGCTCTTTCTCTGTCAAGCTCGCATTTTCCGATAACAACAACGCCCTCAATTCTGCTGTGCTCAAGTATTGAGAGCATCTTGTCCACCGTTTCCGGCAAGGGCAGCGGAGATGCTGCCGCCATTGCAACAAACATCACATCAATATTTGAAACGCTTGGACGGATAAGGGAATTTTTGCGTTCGATTATCTCCTCTATCATAAAGTCTCTGCCATCCTCTTTTGGGGCAGCAACACCGTCCTTTATGTAAAAGGATGAATCTGTATAAAGAATCGTCACAAAATCGCCCACCGCAGGTGTTATATGATTGTGTCTGAAAACGCCTCGTGCACGGCACGGAACAATAGTGCCCGAAAGAGGATCGTCTCCCCCAAAAAGGCTGACAAAATATAGACCGCCAACACCTTTTATAATTCTTCCCTTTGTACGGTATTCCATATTACCTCAATTTATTACATAATCTGCGGCATATACCATTCTGGAGGACATTGTAACCTCACCGTTTCTAAGTGTAAGCTCAATCATTCTTCCGCCGCGAAGTTTATTATTCATATCAAAGGTTCCGCCAAATCCATAGCCGTCATAACCAATACTGGCACAATATCCAAGCTCGATTCCGCAATATTTACCTGCAAAAGAGTTCAGATGATCATGACCGGAGTATATTCCAAGAACATTTTTGGCTTCAAGTGCCGCCGCAAAAAGTCCTGAATTTATCGGTGAAGAGGAAACCTCCTCTCCCACATTTCCATATAGCCTTGTTGCCTCCGGATTATCGACCACTATCTTAAACTCCGGAACAGGTGTGTGGGTAACGATGACAGAGGGCATCATTCCGCCTGCCTCTCTATCCATAAGAGCACTGTTCCTCAAAAACCACGCAATCTGGTCAGAGTTCACATATCCATAGTCCCTTCCGTTTTCTCTGTGTTCGGAGAGAAGCGGATCGCTTGCCGCACCGCTATCCGTAAGCGACAGCATTGGAGTCTGACCCATTGCCCAGATCCCGAAAACAGGTGCAGAATGTGCATCTCCCTCATTATAGGCAAATATCGGGAGATAGTAGCTAACTGTTCCATCTGAAGAAAGATCGGTTTTGGCAACGCAATGTTCAAACGAGGTATAAACCTCCATTTGAAGCTCTGCAGAAAGTCCGCCATCGGTGTCCTGTTCTCCAAATATAACAGCCCAAGGTATCTCTCTCTCCTCAAGGGGAGCACTAAGCGCCTTTACATATGCTTCAAGCTCCGCTTTAGTATTCACCAATGAAGAAGCATCTCCTGCAAATATCACAAGCTGAGGCTTTTCACTATCCGAAATTGCGCCTATAGCAGAAATAGTGTTGGTATTGATATCCGCATCCGAGAGTATCAGAGCCTTAAATTTGCCCGTTTCTGTAAAGCTCAAGGGAATTTTAGTTTCTCTTATAGCTCTATCGGGCTCAACGCCGCTTCTGCTGACGAAGGATGAATTTATCCGGCTGGCAAAGATCATTTCCCCTGCCCTATATGCCCCCACATAGGAATTGACAAAATATTTCACCGCTGCAAGCGCACCAGCCTCTGTAAATGCGGTTATGTCAACATTATCTCCCGATGAAAGGATGATAGCATATCCGTCATTCCCGAGAACAGCCAAAGAGGTGATATAATCGTCACCTGCACGGTTTGTATAGCCAACTCTTATCTCATGCTTGCTAACACCCGTATCATCCGAAAATATTGGCAGGGAGGCTCCTGTTTTTTCAAAGAACTGATCCCTTAGGGCCGTTGCAGCTGCAAGTCCCCAAGGATCCTGTTCACTGTATATTATTCGATAGTTCTTTGCATCCGATCTTTCCGACTCGGTCATAAGGCTCATAAGCCTTATGCTGTCTCCACTATATGAATAGGCAAGAGAAGTGCAGATTATAAGAGCAGTTAATGCAACAACGGAAAATGCAGCAATAGAGAGATTTCTCACTGCAAGGGACATCTTATATTCTCTGTAGTGCCGATCCTTGTCCCTGCCAAAAAGCAGATCTTTTATAAGCTCTCTTAGCTTTTCTGCCTTTTTTCCGAAAGCCCCACTTAAAGCCTTGATCTTTTCACCCTTCATAGCGGCTGCAGGTTGCCATTTCAACTCTTTTTGAGGCTTTGGAGATCTGTTTGCCTCGGGCATGGGCGAATCATTTTGTGCTCTGCCTGTCTGTCTGCGCACAAAATAATCCTCGTCCATCTGACCTCGCTTATTATTTCTTTCATTATCCATAAATTATACCGTTATCCGTTTCCTTTGCTGACCTTGTAATCAACATAAAGATTATAATCCTCGTCATAGGAAACGCTCATTGCAATTATAGTTCCAAAGGGAGCTGTGCTGTCAACCATAGTTCCCGTGCCAAGCTCAAGCTCATATTCTTTAAGCAGGGTTCTCGCCTTGTTGACCTGCATTCCCACAATATCGGGAATCCTCCAGCCATCTATCTCAACAAATTCAACATCGTGTCCCGGCGCATATTCTCCGCTGCTCACAGCAAAGTTAACAGTAACAATTCCCGAAGACACCGGTGTACCCGGAGCAGGATCCTGAGTCACTATTCTTCCCTCATCAAGATCACTTGCAACCTCGGTCTTATTTCCAAGCTTCAGCCCAACCTTTGCCAGCTCAGCTTCTGCCTGTCTCACGGTAAGACCTGTGATATTTGGAACGCCTATTTCAACAAAGCTTTGACCGCCACTGACAGTCAGAATGATCTCGCTGTTTGAAGGCACTGTTGTTTCCGGCATAAGGCTTTGACCGATAACGGTTCCCGCAGGCTTATCCGATTCCTCATACATCACCTCTTTGATGATGATAAACCGCTCTGCAGCAAGTGTGCGCGCTTCGGTTTCGGACTTACCTCTGAAATCCGGCACATCAACAAAGTTCACACCGGATGTTGTTCCAAGGCTTACATATATAGTTACATAAGAGCCTTTTACTGCTGTTTCGCCTGCGGCAGGATAGGTATAGCAAACCTTGCCGCGAGCTACGGTCTCGCTGTATATATCTTCTTCCTCAACCTTTAGACCAAGCCTCAAAAGTGCATTTTTAACATCTCTGCTTGATTGATTTTCATAATTTTCAAGTATTACCGTCTCTGCACCAAGACTAACGGTGAGCTTTATCTTTTTCTTTTGCTTGTTTGCAGAAACTCTCACTCTCTGTCCCTCTGCGGGATTCTGCTCAAGTATCTGACCCTTAACTGAGTTTGCATCATATTTTTCTTCGATCTCAACGGAATAATAAGTTGAGCTGAGGCCTATTGCATCCTGGGTTGTGTAGGTATAGCCAACCACATTTGGAACAGTTAGAGTAATAATTGAGCTGTCGCCGCTTAAAAACGCTTTGATCAAAATAACTCCGCTAACTGCAAGCACAACCAGAAATGCAGAAACAACGCCCAAAATGATAGGAAACATTGAGCGATTTCCGCCCGAGCTTTTTCTCTTCTTCTTAGCCGTTTCACCGGCTGTGCCCGAATGTCCTCTGCCGTTTCCCTGCCCCGCTTCAAGCTTTGGATTGGGTTTAAACACAATGCCGGGGTCTGCCTTTAATCTTGCAAGCTGTCTGAGCATCTGCGCCGCACTTGGAAAACGAACGCTCGGATCCTTTTCCATTGCGGAGAGTATGATCTGCTCAAGTCCCCTCGGTATTGATGGGTTGATATTTCTCGGTGGAGTTGGATCATCCTTTATCTGCTTAAGTGCAACAGAAATTGGGCTCTCGTCATAAAAAGGCAGAGAACCGCAGGACATTTCATACATCATAACGCCAAGTGAATAAAGATCGCTTCTGCGGTCTATATCCTTGCCCTCGGCCTGTTCCGGACTTATATAATAAACAGTTCCGATAGCCTTGTCGGTTATTGTCAGAGTCTCGGCATTAGGTATCTTGGCAATGCCGAAATCCATCACCTTAATAACGCCGTTTTTAAGGAGCATAATATTCTGGGGCTTGATATCCCTGTGTATAACTCCCTTTGAATGAGCGTGATCAAGGGCGTGGAGTATCTGCTCGGTGTAGCTGAGTATCTCACTGAGAGAAAGCACACCGCGCTTTGTCATATAATCCTTTAGGGTGATGCCCTCGATATACTCCATGACGATAAATTTTATACTGCCCTTAACCGAAATGTTATATACCTTAACGATATTTGGATGTGAAAGCATTGCAACAGCCTTGGATTCATTGACAAATCTCTTAAAATGTGCCTCATCGCTCGAAATATCGTCTCTCAGCATTTTAACTGCAACCGTGCGCTTTTCAAGCATATCAAATGCTTCAAAAACAACAGCCATTCCGCCAACGCCAATGGTCTTCAGTATTCGATATCTCCCATCGAAAACCTGACCAACATAGCGTTCATAACCTTCCATATTCATCTCTATTCTCCTTCCCCATTATCTTTGAAGAAGTACAACCGTGATGTTATCGGAGCCGCCGTTTTCATTTGCGGCAGAAATAAGAGCCTCAACCTTTTTCTCAGGAGAGCCGTCAGAGCAAACGATCTCCGAAATAGCCTCATCGCTCACCATATTGGTAAGGCCGTCTGAGCAAAGCAGAAAATATGTTTTCTTGTCTTCTCCCGAAAGCTCAATAATCTCAATATCCGAAGCAATCTCTTCCTCTGTTCCCACTGCACGGGTGATGATATTGCGGTTAGTGCTGTTTTTCGCCTCCTCGGGAGTGATCTTGCCTATGTCAACAAGATATTGCACATATGAATGATCGTGGGTGATCTGCCTTATCTCCCCTTCGTCTATTCTGTACATACGGCTGTCACCCACATTAACAGAGCGCGCCAGTGCATCGGATATGAACAGTGCAACAAGAGTTGTTCCCATGCCTTGAAGCTCCGGTTTTTCCTTTGCTTTCGTATATACCGCCTTATTAGCACTGCCAACAGCGTTTGAGAGCATAAGATCTATATCAATACCCTCAAGACAAAGCTTGCCGTCCTTTATCTTTGAAGCACTGGCATCCTTTATCTCCTGCCAGAATGCTTCAAGCGCAAGTCTGCTTGCCTCTTCGCCCCCGGCAGCACCGCCCATTCCATCGCAAACAGCAAGGAGCAGTGCATTTTCGGCAACCTCATAGATACCGAAATTGTCCTGATTTCCTTTTCTGAGTTTTCCTATATCGGTTTTACCAAAATATATCATATTTCCTCCGTAATGTACTCCCAAACCATTTGGGAAACGGTTATATCCTTTATGTAAACGGCAGACGCCGAATTGTTTTCTTTATTTATTCATCGATTCTCTTCGCAGCTGACCGCAGGAAGCATTTATATCAGAGCCAAGCTTTCTTCTTACAGTTGCCCTTATTCCCCTTTTTTCAAGCACTGCGGAAAATCTTTTTATAGCTACGTCGCCACTGCGTCTGAAGCCTGTCTCCTTGACCTCGTTCACTGGGATCAGATTGACATGGATCGGCATAGTGTCACTTTTTGTTCTGAGTGCATGATTTAGCACCGAGGCAAGCTTTTCGGCGTTTGCCGCAGAATCGTTTTTGCCTTCGATGAGAGTATATTCAAATGATATTCTCCTCTTGGTCCTTGCATAATAATCCTTGCAGGCAAGAAGGAGCTCCGAAACTCCCCATTTTGCATTTATCGGCATAATCTCGCTTCTTGTTTCATCATCAGGAGCATGAAGAGAGATAGAGAGCGTTATGGGCAAGTCAAGCTCGGAAAGCTTATAAATCTTATCAACTATTCCGCAGGTGGAAAGCGATATATGCCTATAGCCAATATTAAGACCCTCTTCACATCCCACAAGAGATAGAAATTTCACCACATTGTCAAAATTATCAAGGGGCTCGCCAATACCCATCATAACGATATTTGATATTCTTTCGCCCGTGTCATTTTGCGCCGCTATAACCTGCCCGAGAAGCTCTGACGGCGTAAGATCACGCACTTTGCCTCCGATGGTAGAGGCGCAAAATCTGCACCCCATTCTGCACCCCACCTGAGATGAAATACAAATCGTGTTGCCGTGATTATATTTCATAACCACGCTTTCAATGCAGTTGTCATCTATAAGTCTGAAAAGATATTTCACAGTGCCGTCAATAGCAGAGGTCAGCTTACATTCGATCTCCGGCAGACGGTATTCACATTTTTCATTTATTTTTTCTCTCAAAGCCTTTGAAAGGTTTGTTATATCAGAGGGATGAACTCCCCTGTGGATATTGGTGAATATCTGTTTGGCACGGTATTTTGCCTCGCCAAGCTCCTCTGTTACAAAAGCCTCAAGCTCAGAGAAAGAAAGAGACAAAATATCTGTTTTTATTTGATTTTCCATTTGCCTCTCCTTCCTTCGCTATATTTTTCTTAGCTTAGCTATAAAGAATCCATCACATCCGTACTCATCCGGAAAAAGAGTCAACATTCCGTTTGATCTGATATTACCTGTCTCAAAGGGAATAAGCTCTATACCCACCAGCTCCGAGAGCAGTTTTTTTACGTTTTCCTCATTTTCCTCAGGCAAAAGCGTGCAGGTTGAATATACCATAATTCCGCCCTTTTTGAGATATCTGAAGCAGTTTTTTGCAATAGATAGCTGAATTTCCGGCAGGCGTGCCGCATCTTTCATATCCTTATATCTTATGTCCGGCTTTTTCGCCATGACACCAAGTCCCGAGCAGGGCACATCCAAAAGAATTTTGTCCGCCCATTCCGAGAGGGCTTCATCAAAGCATCTTCCGTCCCTTGCCTCGGTTTTAATTATGTCTATAGAAAGACGCTCTGCGCCTTTTTTTATAAGCGACAGTTTATTTTCGTGAAGGTCAAAGGCTCTGAGGTCGCCCTCATTCTCCATACACATGGCAACAGAAAAGCTTTTGCCGCCGGGACAAGCACAAGCATCAATAACATTTTCTCCATTCTCTGCCGAAAGCGCAAGAGAAGCAAGCTGAGAAGCTTCATCCTGAACAAACCAAAGTCCGTCGCCCTCCCCCGGAATATCGGAATAGGAAATTTTTGTTTTGAGCCTTATTCCATAGGGGGAATATTCGGTCTTATAAGCGGAGATGCCTCTTGCCTCAAAACTTTTCAAAAGCTCTTCTCGGCTTGTTTTAAGAGTATTCACTCTAAGAGTTATCTCGGGCTGCTCATTTAATGCTGAAAGTATATCCTCTGCTTTGGCTTTTCCAAAAGCATCGCAGAAACGCCGGCATATCTCCTCCGCCACTGAATATTTTATGGACAGATACCTTGCCCCATCATCCTCTGGTGGCAAAGAAATTTTGCGCCCCTCCCTTATAAAGCCACGCAAGATGGCATTGACAAAGCCCTTTGAACGCTTTGAAACAAGGTCAACGCTTTCGTTTATTGCGGCGTGGTCGGGAATTTTATCAAGAAAAGCAAGCTGATAAAGGCCCATTCTGAGGGCGTTTCTAACCGTGCCCTCAATTTTCGAGGGCGGCAAGCTGGCCATGCTGTTTATCTGATGGTCAAGAGTTATTTTTCGCTCTATAACACCATAAACAAGAGTGGTGAGAAGGGCCTTGTCCTGCCCTATGGCACCGCTTCTTTCAATGGCCGTATCAAGAGCAATATTGGAATATTGCCCCAAAGACTCAATTTTATCAAGAACCGACAGAGCGACTCTTCTGATATTCACATTATTATCCATAGTCGCTCCTTTTTTATTAGTCTCTTCTTCTGTTTGCAATAATAAGCAAGCGAAGTATCTGTGAAAGGGCCGATGCAAGCGCCGCCACATAGGTCAGAGCCGCCGCTCGGAGAACCTTTTTTGCGCCCCTCAGCTCATCACCGTCAAGTCTTCCACTGCCCTCAAGAGCCACCATTGCTCTGCGGCTCGCATCAAACTCAACGGGAAGCGTCACCGCCTGAAAAACTGCCGTAAGAGAAAACAGCAATATTCCTGCCATTGCCAGCTCATATGAGAACAGCAACCCAATGATAAATATGGGAAAAGCAAGCTTTGAGCCGATATTTGTAACAGGAATTATAGCACTGCGAAGCTTCATTGGCCCATAGCCCTCGGCAAACTGCACAGCGTGGCCCGCCTCGTGTGCCGCAACGCCAACTGCCGCAACGCCGCTTGATGAATAAACCGATGATGAAAGTCTTATTACATTTGCTTTAGGGTCAAAATGATCTGTCAGGTTTCCTGCAATCTGCTCAAGGCGCACATGGCGTAGTCCGTTTGCATCAAGTATAAGCCTTGCCGCCTCTGCGCCTGTAAGACCTCGCCTTGTGAACACCTTGTTATATTTGTTAAACGAGCTGTTGACCATTGCCTGCGCCCAAAGGGCAAATATCATTGCAGGTATAAGCACAAGATAGCTATAATCAAAATAAAAATATGGCATAATTCTGATACTCCTTATTAAAAATTTTTCGTCAGAAGCACAGCTGTCATCCTAAAATATCACCGAGAGCAATTTTTCTGCCCCTTATAAAATCTGCCGCATCCATTCTGCCCTTGCCCTCGGGAAGAACCCTCAGAAGCTCTATTGCACCGTCTCCGCATTTAACGCTTATTCCGCCCTCAAGGGAAATCACAGTACCCGGATCTCCCTCACAAATTTTCTCGGAAACGCGAGCAGAAATAACCTTTAAAAGCTTGCCGTCAGGCGTGTGCGTAAATGCAAGCGGTATGGGAGAAAGTCCTCTTATAAGATTGTGAACCTCTTTTGCGCTTTTGCTAAAATCAATGAGGCAGTCGGATTTTTCGATCTTTGTCGCATATGTCATATCACCGTCATTCTGCTTTTCTCTCGGTGCTCTGCCTTCTTTTATGGCATCGACCGTTTCTATCAGAAGAGAGGCCCCAAGAGAGGCAAGACCATCGTGCACATCCTCAAAATTATGATGCTCCTCAATTGCAAACTCACTCTTAAATATCATGTCGCCGGTGTCAAGTCCCACATCCATATACATGGTTGTGATACCGGTAACGGATTCGCCGTCAATAATGGCTCTCTGCATTGGTGCGGCACCTCTGTATTTCGGCAAAAGCGAGCCGTGCACATTTATGCAGCCGAAGCGTGGATAATTTATCACATTTTCCGGCAGTATCTTGCCAAAAGCCACAACTATTATCATATCGGGATCAATGCTTTGCAGCAGCGCAGCAAAGCATTCATCTTTAAGGGTTTTGGGCTGATATACCGGAATTCCTTGCTCTATTGCGTAAACCTTAACCGGCGGAGGCGTCAGCTCATATCCTCTTCCCTTTGGCTTGTCGGTCTGTGTCACAACACCAACAACATTTTCGCCCGCTTCGCAAAGTGCTTTAAGAGATGCCAAAGCAAAATCAGGCGTGCCCATAAATAAAATCTTCATATCAACCTCATCAGTCGTACATTTCGATGGCATTATCTATATAAAGCTTGCCATCAAGGTGATCAAGCTCGTGGCAAAAGGCTCTTGCAAGAAGGCCACTTCCGCTTATGTCAAATTCCTCACCACGACGGTTCATTGCTCTCACAGTTACGTGCATTGGGCGATGGGTCTTTCCGCTTCTTCCGGGAACAGAGAGACAGCCCTCGATCTCCTCCTGCACGCCTGCAGTTGCAATTATGCGGGGATTGATAAGCTCAATAATCTTGCCCTCCTCAACCTCGATAACAACAACTCTGCGCAAAATTCCAACCTGGGGTGCCGCAAGTCCAACACCCTCTGCCTCGTGCATTGTATCTATCATATCGTCAAGTAGCTGGCAGATCCTTGGTGTTATAGTTTCAACGGGGCGACAAACCTTTCTGAGCGTTTCATCGCCTATCTTTAGTATGTTTAGCTTAGCCATTTTAAATTACTCCTGCGATCTCATTTTACATAATATTTTTTGGAACATCACTTAAAATCCACCACGGTTCAAAGCGATGACGGATTAAAATCTATTGCAAGATGGGGCTTTTTTACATTCCTTGATCTTCCCACAGCCCTTTCTCCCGAGAAGAGACGAAGAAGCGTTGCAAAAAGCTCACGGCTTCGCTTATTGAGACGGCATTTTATAACCAATCTCATTCGGCATTTTCCTTCAACTCGGTAAACCGGTGCCTCAAATGGGCCAAAGACCACCATCTTAACATCCGAAAAATCTCCTTTTTCGTCTGTCAGCTTTGAAAACTCCTCGCAAAGCTTTCGCACAGCTATCATAAGCTCATTTTCATCTTCTGAGCTGACGGTGAGAAGCACGATGTCGCAAAAAGGCGGAAAAACGAGTAGCCTTCTCAGCTTTATTTCTCTCTCAAAAAATGTTTCATAATCCTGTGCGCAGGCAAGCTTTATAACATCATGGTCAGGATTATTTGTTTGGATAACTGCCTTTCCGTTTTTTGAAGCTCGACCTGCCCTGCCTATAACCTGCGTCAGCATAGCAAAGGTTCTTTCGTTTGCTCTGTAATCATCAAGATAAAGAGAGGCATCGGCAAGGAGCACTCCAACAAGAGTAACACCCGGAAAATCATGTCCTTTTGTCACCATTTGAGTTCCAAGCAAAACATCTGCCTCGCCTGCCCTAAATGTGCCAAGAAGCTTATCATATGAAAATTTTGTTGAGGTAGTATCGGTATCCATACGAAGAATCCTTGCGTCCCCAAGCAAAACCTCAAGCTCCTGTTCAACTCTTTGCGTTCCGTAGCCCATATGTGCAAGCTTATCCGAATCGCATTTTGGGCATCTCTTTGGCAGTGCCTCCTTGTGTCCGCACCAATGACAGGCGAGATAGCCCTCGCTATACGTGCCTTTTTTTGTGTGGTATGTCATCGAAACGCTGCAATTTGGACAGGAAAGCGCCTCTCCGCAGCTTCGGCAGCTAACAAAAGTGTTATATCCGCGGCGGTTGATAAAGAGAATGGACTGCTCCCCTTTTTCCTTAACCTTGAGCAGCTCCTCCGTGAGACAATTTCCAATAGGAGAAACATTCCCCTCGCACATATCCTCTCTCATATCGGCAACAGTAACCTTTGGAAGAGACGCACCGCCATAGCGTTTTTTCATTTTTATAAGTGTATATTTTCCCTCTGTCGCCTTTAGATAGCTTTCAAGGGAAGGTGTTGCAGAGGCAAGCAGCATAAGCGCCTTTTCGCTTGCACATCTGAATCTTGCAACATCTCTTGCGTGATATTTGGGATTCTGGTCTGACTTATATGTCAGCTCCTGCTCCTCGTCTATAACTATAAGCCCAAGATCCTTAACGGGTGAAAATACCGCTGAGCGTGTTCCAATAACAACTCTGGCATCACCCATAAGTATCCGCCGATAAGCATCATATCTCTCGCCCGAGGAAAGTCCGGAGTGAACAACAGCGCATATCTCGCCGTATCTGCCCTTAAAAATACCTATGGTCTGCGGTGTCAGCGATATCTCTGGCAAAAGGAGTATAACACTTCGTCCGTTTTGAAGCACTCTGTCAATAAGTGCCATCATAACGCTGGTCTTACCGCTTCCCGTGACACCGTGAAGAAGCGCAGCCTTTGCCTCACCGCATCCGGCAAGCTCTGTCAAAACCGAAAGTGCCGCCGCCTGTTCATCGCTAAGGCAGATGTCTCCTCCCTTATTTTCGGGTGCAGAAAGCTTATCATAAGGATCACGGAAAACATCAAGCTTTTCCTCATTTATCATCCCTTTTTCAAGGAGCGCCCGCAAATGAGTTCTCGTTACCCCATGGGAGAAAAGCCTATCCTCATAAATGCCCTCCTCGCATTCAGAAAGTAGCCTGAGTGCCTCAAGCTGACCCTTTGAGCTGATGCGGCGTGCGCCTTTTTCCCCATTTAATATCCTATCGAGCTCCTCGGATGAAAGTGCAAGAAAATATCTGCTTTTCGTCAGCTTTCTTGCTCCATCCTTAAGAGTCATTTCCCTGGTTATAAACCCACTGCCGCTGAGCTTTTCAACAAACACCTTTGATCTTGCGCCAAAGGCATCTTTGATGGCTCCCTCTGAGACCACCTTTTTTTCACGGATGAATTCAAGTACCGAGAGAATTGCCGCATCCTTTGTCCTCGGAAGTCCCTCCTTATCGGTTGGGCGATAATATTCCACAAGCCTGGAGAAAGCCGCCGATGGGATCATTGCATGAACAGCTTCACCCATTGTACAAAGAGTCTGCTCTCGCATATAAAAGGCAAGACTCAGTCTTTTTTCATCGAGAAATATCTCATCAGAGCATAAGGATGCTATAGGCTTTGCATTTTTTCCATCAAAAGAGCAATTTTCCGAAAGAGCCGTAACAACAGCAAGAGTTTTCCTGTTGCCGCCGCCAAAAGGAACGGTGACAAAACCGCCAATCCTCACTTTTTCACGAAGCTCGCCCGGAATATAATAGTCGAATGTGCGATCTATTGCATAGGGCGCGTCAAGTATATAAACGCTTGCATACTGAGGCATCGCACAATCTCCTTTCAAAGCTTTATATGGGAAAATTATTCTTCTTCAAGAGCAATCTCTTCGTCTTCTTCATCCTCATCGGAAAAATCGAAATTCAGAGCTTCCTTATTCTCCTCAGAGAGAAGTCTGCTTTCTGCCGCAAGACGCTCGCTCTCTGCTCTTGCAGCTCTCTTGGCTTCAGCCGCCTCGGGATCAAGGATCACAAAATCACCGCTAAAGAGACGGTTAATAGCGCACTTAACCGCCTTTTCATCGCGAAATTCGCGCTTGATCATAGCAAAAATAGCCTTTTCGGAATCCTTGCTGCCGGCGGTCATTCTTTCAGCAGTCTCTCTTTCCTTAACATATTCATCTGTTATAATTCTTGCACATTTTGCCGTTGCGATAACCAGCTCATAGCGGTTATACTTGTCCTTTGTAAGATCACTGATAGATGGGAAAATCATAAATTACCTCCAAAATCCGCATTTTTAAGCGGTCTATATTTTATGTAAAAATTTTATTCAAAATAACGCTTTGCCACATATGGATCGCGGCTTTTACGCAGCTTTTCAGCCTTGACAATAGTAATAATATCATCGGCAGTTTCCTCTGCACAGCCGTCATTATTATAAACAATATAATCATATATATCAAGAACAGAAAGCTCCGCTTTTGTCTGTTCAAGACGAGCAAGTATCTTGTCCTCGGTTTCGGTTCCTCTGCCGCGCAGTCTTGCCTCCTGCACAGCAAAGCTTGGTGGAAGAAGCATAACAAGAACTGCCTCGGGATAAAGCTTCTTTACATTTTCTGCGCCAACCACCTCAATTTCGAGAATCAAATTTTTTCCACTCTCCAGAACTGCCTCCGCTTCCTTTTTCGGCGTGCCATAATAGTTGCCGCAGTATTCCGTATGCTCAATCATACCGCCGTTTTTGATTCTCTCTTCAAAATCCTCACGGCTTATGTAATGATAATTAACTCCATTAACCTCGCCCGGTCTCGGAGCTCTTGTGGTGGCAGAAACCGAATAAACAAAAGAGTCGCTCTTTTCCATAAGGCTCTTTATAACCGTGCCCTTACCGCTTCCGGCAGGACCGCTGATAACAAGAAGCAAACCCTTATCCGTCATTCTTCAACCTCCTCTGCCATATCCTCGCCGTCATCAGAATCTATATCCATACGGTTGGCAATAGTCTCTGTTTGAATGGCAGAAAGGATCACAAGCTCACTGTCTGTGATAATAACTGCTCTTGTTCTTCTTCCGCAAGTAACATCTATAACTCTGCCCTCGTCCTTTGAATCCTGCACCAAACGCTTTATAGGTGCCGAATCGGGACTGACCAGCGCAACAATGCGCTCAAGAGCCACCATATTACCAAAGCCTACATTGATAAATTTCATAATGCCGCCCCCTTATTCAATGTTTTGAATCTGCTCACGAATCTTTTCAAGCTCCGTTTTAACATCAACAACATAATGTGCAATATTTGAATTGTTGCATTTTGAGCCGATAGTGTTTATCTCCCTATTCATCTCCTGCATAAGGAAGTCCAGCTTTCTGCCAACAGGCTCAGAGCTTCTCGTATACTCATCAAAAGCATTGAAATGCGAGCGAAGCCTCACAAGCTCCTCGTCAATTGCTATTTTATCTGCAAAGATTGCACATTCGGTAAGTATCCTGCTCTCGTCAATGCTGATATTATTATCCGAAAGCATCTTGTGTATCCTCTCTTCAAGCTTAACTCTGTAGTCTGCAACATCGCCAAGGGAAAGCTCCTCGATCTTGTCAACTATACTGCGTATACCCTCTATCTTGCCAACCAAATCCTGCTCGATATTAGCACCCTCACGGGCTCTTGCCGCAAGGAACTGATCTATAGCTTCATCAAGCACGGTCCTCAGGTCTGCCCAATCCTGCTCAGCATCCTCCTCCGGCTTTTGAACAGTAAAAATGTCGCTGTAACGAGCGAGACTCATAACGCTTATATCATCTCTCAGCGAAAAAGTGTCTCTAAGATTTCTGAGAGCATTCAAATATCCTTCTGCAAGAGCTGTGTCAACCGTTATCTTGGCGCCTTGGCTTTCCACAACCGTAACACCAATATAGACATCAATCTTTCCCCTGGATAAACCCTTTGAAGCAAGATATGGCTTGATCTTTTCCTCAAGATAGGAAAATGCTTTTGAAATTTTAACACTGCAATCAAGATATCTGCCATTGACGCTTTTTATCTCGGCAACAATATCCTTTCCGCCGCAATTTCCCTTAGCCCTTCCAAAGGCAGTCATACTTTTCATCATAAAAACCTATCTCCTTTTTACAAAGTAAAGCATCATCTAAGAACAAATTATAGATATACATAATATATAATACCTCAAAATCAAGGATTTGTCAACTTTTTTCACAATTTGTCCATTGTATTTTTAACCAAAAAATCGATAAAAATCCACCATTTTTTGAGCGCAGATAACATTTTTCGCCACTCACGGGAGAAAATTATAAATTTTTTGAAAATATTTGACAAAACCTATTGTAAAAATTACAAAAATAGTTTATAATATGGTGTAAGTATACAATTTTAAACAACTCATCGGAGGATTATTTTTTATGGTAGTAGCAGGCGATTTCAAAAACGGTATTACTTTTGACAGAGACGGCCAGGTTCTCCAGGTCGTTGAATTTCAACACGTTAAGCCCGGTAAGGGTGCGGCTTTCGTTCGCACAAAGCTGAAGAATGTTATCACAGGTGCGGTTATCGAAGAAACCTTTAACCCCACAGATAAGTTTGAGAATGCTTATATCGACAGAAAGGATCTCCAGTATTCATATGACGATGGCGATCTCTATCACTTTATGGATACAGAAACTTGGGAAGAGACTCTTGTTGGCCGCGACAAGGTTGGCGACAACTTCAAGTTTGTTAAGGAAGAAATGATGTGCAAGATCATTTCCTACAAGGGCAATATTTTCGGCGTTGAGCCTCCCACATTTGTTGAGCTGGCTGTTACAGAAACAGATCCCGGCTTTGCAGGCAACACAGCAACAAACACACTGAAGCCCGCAACTCTTGAAACAGGCGCAGTTGTTAAGGTTCCGCTCTTTATCAATATCGGCGATGTGCTTAAGATCGACACTCGTACAGGCGAGTATCTTTCCAGAGTATAAAAGAAAAACAAAGGGGAAGATCCCGAGTGGGATCCTTCCCCTATATTTAAAAACAGAAAGGAAATTTATTATGACACTTACAGAGAAAGCTGCTTACATTAAGGGTCTTGCAGAGGGTCTTTCACTTGATGCGGCAAAGCCCGAAACAAAGATCATTGGCGAGCTCATCTCCCTTGTCGAGGATATGTCTCGCACAATTGCAGACCTTGAAGAGGATGTTGAATATCTGAATGACTATATCGAAGAGGTTGACGAGGATTTGGGCACTCTTGAAGAGGATGTTTATTCTGACGAAGAGGATTGTGACTTTGACGAATGTGACGGTTGCTGCGGATGCGATGGCGATTTTGAGGATGATGAGGCTTTTGACGATGAGGAATGCTTTGAGATAGAGTGTCCCTCTTGCGGTGAAACCATCTGCTTTGACAGCACTATCGACCCTGCAGATCTTGTTTGCCCCGCTTGCCAAGAAAAGATCAACGACTAATTTGGTGACCTATTAAAATTTTAAGAGCTGAGTTATAGCAACTCAGCTCTTTTTTAGCATAAACCTATTAATTAGTCAAGGGTCTATTAGGATTATAATGATAAACAGGAGTTTATCGGGGAGTTCTATTTTACAAAAAAGAGCACACTGCGAAGTTTTTGTAGAGCAATCGCTTATCACAGACGAGAGCAGTGTGCTCTTTTTTGTGAAAAGGCATCTCCCCCATAAATCAAAATTCATTCTCCGCTAAAAAAAGAGACTGAGCCCGAGGCTCAGTCTCTTTAATTCAAATCACAATTCTATGTTCAAATCAAATTACTTTGCAAAAACCTTCTTGCCGGCAAATGCTGCGCCTGCAAGTGCAACTACGAGCACAACTGCAAACAAAGCGGTAGGAACACCGGTAGATGGAGATGTTGCAGCGCCTGTGTAAAGAACACCGTAGTGACCGATATCTGTATCGGAAGCTACAAATGCGTCATTTGCGCTGAGGAGAGAAACTGTAAGTGCGTTATTTACTGCAAGAGCTGCTGTTTCCTTAGCAGCTGTAAGGGGCATTGCCTTAAATGTTACTGTGGAACCCTCGATCTTTATGTCCTTGATGATGTGGTATACATCATGCTCTACATCAAAGTAGAAAACAGTGATGTTGTTAGCAGCTGTAAGGCCGGGGAGATTGATTGTCAGCTCAACGCCTGTAAGCTTACCGTCACCTACAACCTTCTTACCGTGGTCGGTAAGTCTAAGGTCGAAGGAACCGTAGAACTTATAATCATCGTAAGCATGGCCAAAATGCTCAACAAACTGCTCCTCATCAGGAACATAGTCAGCAGCTTCATCGTGATGAGTAAGCTTTGTGAGCTCTGCGGATACATCAACGTCAGCAACTGCGTTTCCGGATGCATCAACAACTGTGGGATTAGCCTCAGCAGCCTTTGTTATTTCACCAACAGGGCTATTTGCTGCGGAAACAGCAAAAGCGAATGTTGACAGAACAAGAGCTGTAAGAACGAGAAGGGATAAAAGTTTTTTCATTGTTTTGTCTCCTTTAAATATATTTTTAATTATTCACATAATTGTGATTTCACAAGTTTGGCCAACACTATATATCTCTTTGTGTCGGTTTTAAGGCAGGTGGACAAAGTGATTATCTTATCCTTTTCCGGATCGACCAAAGCATCCTCTGCTATAATCGTTCTGGCATTTTTTGAAGAAAATACATCCTTCAAAAATTCACTGTATGGGTCTTTTGCATAGTCATAAGTTTTAAGAATGTGCCTTGTGTCAAAGGGCAACGCCGCAAAAACCTCATAGCTATACCAATGAGTTTCTGTATAAACATCAATCCTTCGGTGACTATCGAAATATTCCTTATCCATATAGGAAAGAAGCGATCCGAATTTCGTACCGTCATTCATATAGTGACCGTAGATCAGTGTATTTTTATCAGAAAAATCAAGTTTGTTATAATTTTGTGTATAGATACACCCTGTTATATCATATGCACCGCTTATGGCCCTGCGCAGATAATAGCTGTTATTTGTCGGATGCTGAACTATGGGGAAGGCTATCTCGCTGCCGGGTATCTCTATCCAAGAATAAACATGGGGAGCACTCTGCTTCAAAAGATCAAAATTTATTATTGCAAGCGGCTCACTATCAGAATGAG
>JAZUQN010000060.1:0-22030 GCA_045605745.1 Eubacteriales bacterium | reverse complement strand
TTCCTCATTTTTTCTCGGTGAGATAAGTGTCACATAAGCAATGCCGTATTTTGCGGTTTTCAGAACTTCAAACCGTTCTTCAAGCTCCCGATTTCCGCCAAAAACATCCTCGGGAGAGGAGCTTTCGCAAACAATAACAGCAGTCCTTTTTATAAGCCTGCCCGAAAGAAGCAGCTCAATTGCCTTTGGCAACAGTTTTTCACCATAAGGTGGGTCAAGAAAGACGATGTCATATTTAGCAGCCTCATTTCTTTTTCTGCCCTCGCCTCTGAGAAACTCCAGAGAATCCGCCAAAACAGTGTGTGCACCCTCAAGTCTTGTTTTTGCTATATTCTGCTTTATAATTGCAAGAGCCGCCTTTGAGTGGTCAACCATCACAGCCTCTGCAGCACCTCTGCTCAGTGCCTCAAGTCCCATCTGACCCGAGCCTGCAAAAAGATCCAGTATCCTTCTTCCCTCTATATCAAATTGCAGCATAGAAAAAACAGCTTCCTTTGCTCTCTCAGAAGTCGGTCTTGTATTATCACCTTCAAGGGTAGCAAGCTTTATTCCCCTTGCCTTTCCCGTGATTATTCTCATCATAAAACACCCCAAAATATTATTCTGATTTGCCTATTCTTTCCCACCATGGAAATATTCATATATATTCTCCGCATCTCCTCGGCTGATTCCGCGGACCTTCTCAAGCTCTTCTGCGGATGCATTTTTAACAGCCTCAAGTCCGCCAAAACAGGTAAGCAAGCTCTTTGCCTTGACCTTGCCTATGCCATTTATTTTTTCAAGAGAAGATGTGGTCAAAGTTTTTCTCTTAGCTGCATCCATTCGGGAAACGCTGTAGCGGTGCACTTCCTCTTGAATACGGTATATAAGAGAAAATACCGATTGCTCTTTTGCAATACTGATCTCATTTTCTTCATCACAAAGAGCTCTTGTCTTGTGAAAATCATCCTTAACCATACCAAAAACAGGAATATCTATCCCCATTTCTCTCATAAGTGACTTAACCGTTGAAACATGACCTTTACCGCCGTCAAGAAGAATAAGATCAGGCGGCACTGAAAACGAACCGCCATCATCCGAAAGGTGCTCAAGCCTTCTTGAAAGTGCCTCACGCATACTTCCATAGTCATCAACCCCGCTAACGGTTTTTATGGTAAAGCTTCTGTAATCCGAGCGGTGGAATTTTCCTTCAGAGCAAACTATCATACCGCAGGTTTTGTGCTCACTGCCAAGGTTTGATATATCATAAGCTTCTATCCTTTCGGGAAGCACCTCAAGTGAGAGCATAGAGGCAAGAAGCACAAGGGTACTCTCGTCCTTTTCCGCATTCAGCTTATAAAGCTTTGCCTTATCCATAGCGTTGGCATAAACCATTCGGCAAAGAGTTCTCATATCTCCTCTTTCGGGAGTTCTAATATCAACCCTTCTGCCCGAAATGCTACCAAGATAAGAGGAAAGCATTTCTCTATCCTCTTTATCGATCTTGAAATCAAGAAGCACCTCGTGTGGTATATATTCACGCTTTAAATAGTAGTCGCCGATAAAAGACGGCATAGTTGTTTCATCTGCTATCTGATCTGCACCAAAATAGAATTCTGT
Organism: Eubacteriales bacterium; assembly: GCA_045605745.1. GTDB lineage: Bacteria > Bacillota > Clostridia > Oscillospirales > CAG-272 > SIG710. The sequence continues at coordinate 20,431 of JAZUQN010000060.1, read as the reverse complement.
CTTATCGGTAACGGCTCCCTCTCTTATGTTGAAAACCGATATAACAGAGCAATTATCGTCGAAATAAAGTGCAAAAACATCCTTATCCGCATCCGGAGCTGCAACAACCTTTTGCTTTTCACTAAGGCTGTTAAGGGCGGAAATGGCATCTCTGCATCTTGCCGCCACCTCAAATTTTTCCTCCTCGGCATATTTAAGCATCTGCGCCTGGAGCTCTCGCCTTGCCGCAGAGGTGTTACCTCGCAAAATATTTATTGCGCATTTTATAGTTTCATCATATTCCTCGCTTGTCACTTTGCCTGTGCAAAGCCCCATGCACTGCCCCATCTGATAATAAATACAAGGTCGTTCCTTGCCAATATCCTTTGGAAATGACCTTTTACAGGAGGGTATTCCGAGGCTCTTTTGCAGTAAATTTATAACCGAAAAAACGGTGCCCGTGCCGGAATACGGCCCAAAATATTTAGCTCCTTTTTCCGCAGTACGCTTTCTGGTATAAACTATCCTTGGATATTCACCGCCTGTAACCTTGATATAAGGATAGCTTTTTGAATCTTTAAGTCTGATATTATATTTCGGGGAATACTGCTTTATCATTCGGTTCTCAAGGGTGAGCGCCTCGATCTCGGTGTCACAAAGATAGTAATCGAAATCATGAACAAGAGATACCATTTTCATGGTTTTAAGGTTTTTTTCACTATTTTGAAAATACTGAGAAACTCTGCTTTTCAGCTTTTTAGATTTGCCAACATATATAACCTTCCCCACCTTGTCCTTCATTATATAAACACCGGGAGACATAGGAAGGGTATTGGCCTTTTTCAGCAATTCTTCCATTCTCGTTTTCATATCAACCTCCCAATAGCATTAAAGAAAAAGGTGGTCATGCTGAAGCATCACCACCGTCAAGGCGAAAAATTTATTCGGCTAAGCCGGTATTGATAAGCTCGGCAAGTCCCTCAAGAGCTTCTGCCTCATCCTGACCGTCTGCAATCAGATTTATGGACATTCCCTTTGAAATACCAAGTGAAAGCACGCCGAGGAGGCTTTTTGCATTAACTCTGCGTTCTTCCTTTTCAACCCAAATTGAAGATTTATAGCTATTTGCTTTTTGAATAAAAAATGTTGCCGGCCTTGCGTGCAGACCTATACTGTTTGTAATTTTCACTTCACGAGAAATCATATAATACTCTCCAAATCCCATTGCTTTTTATCGACTATTTCTACTAATAATAGTATATCAAATTTTTTCAATAAAATCAACATAAATTTTCGGGCATTTTCGATAAATATTTTTGCAAATCCAAGAAATTTATCGTGCACATTTGACATTTTGGGTCAAAAATCACATTATTCCGCATAGGGAACAATATCGGTTAAAACTATTTCAACGAAAATGTGACCTGTGTAAATAGTTAGCTTTTTACCCGGTGCAAGATAATAACTGCCGCCCGCAAAATAACCGTCATCATTCATAACGCCGTCGGATATGATAGTACCCGTCAGGTCAACTCTTGTTCCCTCGGGATAATACACCTTAACAACACCTGTGGGGACATTTTCAACATAATGTGCGGCAGGATTATTTGAATCCAGCCTGTCAAAAATACCGATAAATGTATCATCTGTTGCAACATAAACCCTGTCGCCCTTAACAAAGGCATCGGCAGAGGTATATCTGACATCATTCACCTCAAATGAGATTGCGTATTTGCCCTCAATTGAAGCACCGCTTATCTCATCCTTACGCTGAAATCTGAGAACAAAGCTGACAGCGCAAATGAGCAGTATTATAACGATGACCCAGTCAAGAACATTAAATCTTTTGGTTTTAGTTTCATTTGCCATTTCCGCCCCTCCTTAGTCTATCTCACGAATGCTGATGCAATATCCCGTACCCGCAAAGCCGCGAGACCAGATGTTGCTGGTTTTTCCAACAAGAAATCTTGCGCCGCCTGTATAATAACCGCTATCGGTGTGAGTAGCCTCTGCCCTTATAGTTATAAGAAGATCATAAACATCGGGGTGATCAGCCATAAAAACACTTCCGTCATCTGCGTTATAAGCTATCTTTGAAAAAGGCACGCTTTGAACCGAGACAACCGTTCCTATATTCTGCTTTGTATCGGGGTCTTTAACAAGGTCTCCCTCCTTAACAAATCCGATAACAGAGCTATCAAGCTGTTTAAATTCAACGGTATATTCAATTGTAACACCGCTTTCATTTGTAGCCGCAGGATCCTTTTTCATCCCTCTGAGAACAAACAAAACGGCAACAGCAACAATGGCAACAGCAAGGATAAAAAAGAGATCCATACCGTTAAAAGTCTTTTTATTACGTTTAAATTTCATTGCCATCTATATCACACCTTTCAGTATTCGTTTTTCGGCATTGCTTTTTTTCTGCCAATTCGAGCCGAAGCGGAAATTATTGCCACTATAACCCAGAAAAAAAAGAATATTCGATAATTAAACCATATATAATCGGTCATACCCTGCAAAAGCGCAGCAAGCAGTGCACTGATCGAAGCAACACACATAGCTTTTTCCCTCATAGAATCCTTATCTGCTCTCCTGACTATCTCAAGACCACTCTTTATGCAAACGACCATTGCCAGTATAAAGATCGCCAGCCCAACAATTCCCGTTTCAATAAGGATCTGAAGGAAAAGATTGTGGCTGTGGACAGCTGTTTCTATGCCCGATTCGGCAAAACGGATATACACCGTTCTGAACGCTTCGCTTCCAACACCGATTCCGGTAAACAAATTATCCTTTGCCACATTGATAGCGCCTCGCCAAATGCCCATACGGTAAACAGAGGATGTATCAGACATCGTTATGATGCTTGAAAATCGAGTTATCAAATTACCAAAAACTCCGCTTCCGCCAAGCTTGTCCCAAAGAAGCGTAATCCCAAGAAGTCCGGCAGGCAAAAGCACCGGCAATATATAGTGGTTATATAGGATAACAAAAACGAATGCCGCCAGCACAAGGCCAAGCCATGCACCGCGAGACCAGGTATATATGAGACAAACACCCATAACAGCCGCAGAGGATGCCGACAAAAGCTTTAAATATAATCTTTTTGCACGAAAAACATAGGAGATTGCAAAGGGGATCATCATAATCAGAAAAACGCCAAGCATATTTGAATTTTCAAAGGTGGACGTAACTCTTCCGCCAATATCTTCAAACATTTCCTTATCCATTGTGCCCTTTTCAAGATTGCCGCTAAACTTTTGATAAAGGCCGTAAAGTGCGGTAAGTGCGCCGGAGCTTACAAGAGCACAGCCCAATCGGTCAAGCCATATGCCGTCCTTAATAAGCGTAACTATCATAAAATAAACGAACATAAAGCACACATACATAGACGCTTCTTTAAGAGATGCCACGCCTCCGCAGGAAATTATACCGCCAAAAAGCATCACCAGCATAAATATCAAAACAAGCATATCCGAAATTTCAAAATTTATCATCAGCTTGCCAAGAAAAATTTTGATGCACATACATATGAATGTATAGATGATAAGAGCGGCAAGAAGCAGTGAGGGCGAGCCTAAAAAGCTCAAAAACGGGGCAGCAAAAACCGCAACTTGAAGTCCGATTTCAGGACTTTTATAGATCATAACACCAAAGGCCAAGGCGGCCGTGCCAAGAACTATAAAAAGCGGAGATATCTTATAAGAAACACATCCGAGAATTGCGCCAAACACCGCCGCCCAAAAATACCTTTTTGAGCCACTGTTGTTTTCATTGACAGCTTTGAGCGATGCCCTCGAAAAACCGAGAACATCGAACACGATAAGAGAAAAAATACAGCTCTCACAGGCAGCCCCTATAAAGCTTTTGCCTGAAATGAGCATTGGAAATGCGGCAATTATAAATATCGTTCCAAGAAGCCATCCCATATCACTTGACATATCGACGGGAAATGCAAACCTCTTGATCAAATTCATAAGGAATACGCAAATTCCGAAATACATGAAAAAGAAGCCATAAAACTTCATTTTGCAGGTTAGAAGCCAATTTCGGGCAGCAGAAAGACCTTTCAAAATTCCACTGTTTTCATAGCTCACTATTGCTCTGCGACGGAAACGGGAAACAAATGAATCCTTATAAGAGCCAACCCTATCCTTTTCGCTGCCAAATAATCCGGATTCAAAAAGCTTCTGCCTCTCGGAATAGTTTGTCAGCATTGATCCAAAAAATCCTGAAAGCATAGAATCATAGCATTTTTTTGAAAACCGCACTATTACGCTTGAAGCGAAAATATCCTTTAACCTGTTTCCTTTAAAATTCAATTTTCATCCTCCTTTAGAAGAAGATCTGGACGCATTTTTTTAGTTAGCTCAAGAGCCTTTTCATATCGCCATTTTTCGATATTTGCGTGATGACCGGAAAGAAGCACCTGGGGAACCTTGACCCCATGAAATTCAAAAGGTCTTGTGTATTGAGGATATTCAAGCATACCGCAGGCAATGCTCTCGCTTTCATAACATTCATCTGCAGAAAGCACGCCGGGAGCAAACCTTGAAACGCAGTCCACAAGAATGCAGGCAGGTATCTCTCCGCCGGTTAGAACATAGTTTCCAATTGAAATCTCCTCATCAACTATCTCATCGATTATGCGTTGATCAACGCCCTCATAATGACCGCAAAGAATTATCAAATTATCATAGTGAGAAAGCTCCTCAGCCTTTTTCTGATCAAGCACCTTTCCCTTAGGAGACATAAATATCACTCTGCGCCGAAGGCTATCTCCTTCTGCCGCCTCACTATCCGCAGATTTTCTGACAGCCTCATAGCAATTATAGATAGGCGGAGCCGCCATAAGCATCCCCATTCCTCCGCCATAAGGCGTGTCATCAACTCTATGATGCTTGTCCTCGGAATAATCCCGAATATTGTGAGCAAAAACCTTTATGGCACCGCTCTTTTGCGCTCTGCCTATTATGCTTTCACGGAGCACATATGAAACAAGCTCGGGAAAAAGCGTCATAATATCAAATCTCATATCAAATCTTCGTCCTCAAGCATCCCCGGAATAGGGCTGACAAAAACTCCTTTATCTATATCTATCCTTTTCACAAATTCGGAAACCGCGGGCATCATTCTTTCGCCCTTTGGAGTATCAACAACATAAATATCCGAGGCACCGCGATTTATAACCTCGCGCAGCTTGCCATAAATCTTTCCGCTATCTGCATCTATAACGCTAAGGCCCTCAAGATCTGCAAGAAAATATGCACCTTCTTCTAAAGGGATATCCTCGCGCTTTGCATATATCAAACTGTTTTTGAGAAGCATGGCTCCATCCATATCCGAAACGCCCTCAAGGGTCATAACAACAAAACCACCCATAACAGAGGAGGATATCACCTTTGTTTCTTTAAATGCCGATCCGTTTTCAAAATATATTTTTTTAAGAGAAGCCAACACCTTTGGCGTATCGCAACGGTTTTCAACCTTAACTGCACCTTTAACACCGTGGGTATTTACTATTTTACCACATTCAAGATATTCGGATCTTGCCATATCCATCCTCCGAAAAAGTATATTTATTATATTGTATCACAAAATCCGATTTATTTCAATAGTTTTTACATTTATAAAATAATTTGCGAAAAGTCTTGTTTTTTGGAAAAATATGGTACAATACAACTAAGAACCAATAATATGGGAGGTATAATATTATGAACCATCACCAACACATGAACAATGCACGACGCATTCTCGGAACTCTTATTATATTGCTCATATTGCTCCCAAGCATACAAGGCTGTAAGCAAAGCAAACCTGACACATCCCAAGCAAGTAAATCGAATGGCGAAAGGCACGAAAGGGCATTAAAAGCCAAAGATCTACTTTGGTTGAACATTAGTACTAATGATTCAATAGATTCGAGATCTAATATGTCCAAGGGATTTCATAGTTGCTTTGTGAAAAACGGCAGATTGCATATTGTGCTGTTCGGAGATAAATCTTCGGATGATCTTGTAACCCTAAGGGATCGAATAGAGACAAATCTTTCGGATTATACCGATCTGTTTGTATATAACTACATTGAACATAACGAACTTGAAAAGGAAAATTTAAAAATTATCACACTGTTAGAAAAACACAGTATCGACATAACATTATTTTATATTGATGAGGAAAACGGTTATATCGTGTTAGGAGTTACGGAAAATAATTATAAAGCGGCAAAAAGTGTCGCAAATGATTATTTTCTTGAAAATCATATAACAATAAAAATTATCGAATTTAATGGGTATGATCTGCAGTAAAGATTTGCCTATCTTAAAAAATTTAGAATGTGCTAAACTGTATTAACAGTAAACTAACTCCAAAAAAATACGCCTAATCTTTTCCAAACTATTTTGAAGACATTTCAGAATCTTATTAACAAAAATTCTTTAAAGGATACGGTGATTTTTCCATTGGGCTTCTGTATACAAATTCGATAAATCACCAAATAGGTATTAGTAGCAAACACCCAGTTACATCATTTTACAGCGAACCTGTACACAATCCATGCATCGGTACACATATAACAAAATATGGTCAGAAAACAGGATATTCATCCGGAACCATAACTGCAACCAATGTTGGGGTTCAACCTTCCAACCAATATAATGTTAATGGTGATATTTTAGGAGATTCTTTTCTCCATACCGGTTATTGCACAATATGTAAAGCAACTGTTTCAGAGCCACATTACCCATATATGAATTCAAACGACACAGCTTGTACACGTTGTGGAAGAACAGCTACTATAATACTTCCTTTTAACATCACAGCAGAAGTATATTAATGTTATCATTTATTCATAGTATCAAAAAACTGCGGAAAAAAGCAATAAACCAAATTAATTTTACAAAAACTGCTTGCAAATATGGCAAAGATGTGTTAAAATAAATGCAAATTGATTTGGAGGTAGAGTTAGATGTTCACAAGATTTTTAAGCGCAGCTGAAACCCCTGCCGGCACAGCCGGAAGCGGATGGATTTCAATCATTATGATAGTTGCCATGCTGGCAATTCTTTATTTCCTTATGATCCGTCCTCAGAAAAAGCAGGAAAAGGAAACTCAGGCAATGCGCAACGCCCTTCAGGTTGGAGATGAGATCACAACCATCGGCGGAATCATCGGCAAGATCATCAGCATTAAAGAAGAGACCTGCATGATTGAAACAGGTCACGACAGAACAAAAATCAGAATTTTAAAGAGCGCTGTCAGATGCGTTGACGTTAAGGCTGAAGATGCACAGAACTAAATAGTCATAAAAAACGCCCCCGAAGCATTATAATTGTATGAATTATATTTTCGGAGGCGTTTTTATGAAAAACAACAGACATGGCGCTATAGCAAAAAAGTCCTCACCACATGAAGATGGGCTCTCTTTTATTGAGCTTTTAAAATCAGCTTCCATCGGACTTCTCACCATGGTCATATCGGCAGCACTGCTGCTTCTTATAGGAGCAGTGATATCCTATAACAGCAGTGATCCTGGTGCTCTCGAAATGCCTCTTGCCGCCACCTCACTTTATGGCAGTATGCTCCTTGGAGGCATTGTCTCTGCAAAGCTATCAAAAGAGAACAAGCTGTTAAGCGGACTCATATTTTCTGCTGCTGCCTTTGCCCTTATGTTTCTTTTTAGACTTATCATATGCGGTACAAAAGGAGAAAGCATGACAGGCTCCGGCGCATATTTTACAGGATCTATCGGTGCAGCATTTTTTGGTGCGCTTATATCCATAATTCCAAAATCGAGAAAGGCCCCATCAAAAAAGAAAAGAAGTAACAAATTTTCAAAGAAAAAATAACTATCCATATCGAAAGGATGTGTAAAATTGATCTACATCACAAAGGTGTGCGGCAAAAAAATTGCTTATGACAGCGCAAGCGGTGCTGTTATACATCTTACATCTCTCGCAAACAAAATGCTGGGGGCACTGAGCGCTCCTCTCCCACCGCTTTGTCCAACATCACTGCGCTATGAGCTTGCTAAATACGATAGTCAGGATGTCACCGAAACCTATGATTCGCTTTATGAGCTTCAGGAAAGCGGACTTCTTTTTGCAAATGATGACGGTTTTGCCAAATTGATTCTCGGCGGTGAAAACGGGGCAGAAAACACAGATGAAATTGCGGAAATTTTGAAAACCTTGAAAGCAAACGGCGCCAAGGAAGTTTCATTTATAGGAAATTCAGGTATGCTTGACACCGCAAATGCATTAGCAAAAGAAATTTTTTAATCAATTTTCAGCAAAATTATAAAACCGGCTAACTCACTTCATTGTGGGTCAGCCGGTTTTATATGTTTTGTATCAATCAACGACATTCCATGTTATCATACTGACAGCATTTGTCATTCGGTATCCCTCGCTTGTATATGATATGCTCTTTTCAAAAGGAACATGATCTCCTCTTGAGGCATCATATGAGGCAGAATCGCAAACCTCAAAAATATACTTATTGGGATTCTTCTCCTCGGGATTCAGGCATCTTGTGAAAACCATATAGTGGGTACGGTTTCTGGAGGGTCTTGAAAAATATATTACCACGCCTTCCGGATGCTCGTCAAGTGCCGCTTTTATGGCTTTTTTGCTTACATTGTAGGTCATCTCGGAAACAACGCTCTTTCCGCCAACATTGAATCTTGCGTCAATATTTGCTCTCGACACAAGTATCGGATTGCCATAAAGCACACTCTTTGCTGTAGCAGCCCCATAATTTCCCGAATTTGCCAAAGCAACGGTATATGGATCGGCAGGAAGATTGCCACTCTGACCGCTTCTGAAATCATATCCCTCTGTGAGTTTTGCTCCTAAATTGTTGAGTATCATTGCAATAGAAGCAACATAACAGCCTTCGTCCATCCAGTCGGAACCTCTGCCATATTTGTCTATCATGAAGCGTTTTCTGACGCCACCTGATGTGAAATATATATTTGAAAGCGCAGTAGCGTTCCAATCACTGTTTGCGATGCTGTGCTGGCTATACCATGTAAAGGCGGAGTCCTTTGAAACTGTGATCATACAGCTTGCACTGTGCTTGCCGAGTTTTGCCGTGACCTTGACCGTTCCGGGGGCTATTGCAGAATAGTTGCCATCGCTGTCGATCATAAGGATCTTTTCATTTTCAGATTCCCATTTGACATTTGTTGCGTTAAAATTATAGGGTGCAAGCGTTGCATAAAGCTTTCCCACCGCATAAAGCTTAACCTTTGTTGAAACAAACGCAAGCGAAATGCCCTCAACCTCTATAGGTTCAAACACCCACTGCTGATCAGGCTTACCGGTATATTTTTCAAGGGAAAGATAATTATCCTTATATCTGGATAGCTGATCCGAAACACTGAGAGTGACCGGATCGCCGCTTGAAACAGCGGGCGAAATCGTATATGTCCCAACAGAAGACGCATATATAACAAACTTCTCTGTTTTTTCAGAGCCTTCTTTTTTTGTTACCGTACTGCCAAAATATCTGCCGCCTTTAAAGCTGAGGGCATATTTACCACCCTCACTTTGAGGATACAAAATATATGTACCGTCCTGGAGGCGCTTCACATAGATATCCTGCGCTTCTCCACCATTTTTTTCTTCAAGATAAGCAGAGCCTTGTGGGTCATATGCAAAATCATAAGCATCAATATATTTTCCGATTTCAAGATTGCGTATTCGATAAACACCGCTTTCTATCATATTCGCTTTATTAGCTGTTTTCTTAGCGTTTACGCCCCCCGAGGCATAGACAGGGATACTTGTCAACAATAAAGTAAAAGCCATAAGAAATACAAGCATTCTAAGCGGTGTTTTCAGATTGTTTTTTAAATGCATTTATTAACCATCCTTAATAATAAAACTGAAAGCACACAAATATGCATTTTAATTATACATCATTTTTAATACCAATTGCTGAACATATTGTTAATTTTATTGAAATGTATTTTTTTTCGCTAAAACTATTGACAAGGTAAAAGTTTTATGTTAAAATATCATCCGTTGAGCAATTTTGCTACTATGGCGCAGCAGGTAGCGCACGTCATTGGTAATGACGAGGTCATCAGTTCGAATCTGATTAGTAGCTCCATTGTAAACAATAAATATAAGCCGTCATCATCGTTTGGCGGCTTATGTTTTTGTTATAAAAAATTTTTTTGAAATTTCGGGAACATTTTTATTTTTCCCTTCGTCTATGGCTAAGGGAGCTGAAAAAGCCCCGAAAAAAATCAAAAAATAAAACTATTTTTAAGGAGAACTATTATGAAAAAGTTTCTTGCACTCATCCTTGCAGCGATCATGCTTTTCGCTGTAGTATCCTGTGGCGGCAATGGCGACGCAAAGGACACAGACACAGATGCTGTTGTTGATACAAACGACACAGAGAATATTGATTCCGACACAGAAGCTCCTGTTGATACAGAAGCTGAGGGCGGCGAAGTTGCCGGCGAAACATGGGGTCAAACCCTTCTTGGCGTATTCAATGACGCTATTGCAGCTAACCCTGAAGCAACAGCAGAGGAACTTGCAAACACAATCATCACACACGAGAGCATTCTTTTCATGGGCGGTGCAATGCCCATGGAAACAGGCGCTGAATGGATGCCCGGCTTCACTGCTGCTCCTACAGGCTGGAAGGAATGTGTAAACTTTGGTCCTATGATGGGCTCTATTGCATTTGTTGGCTACATCTTTACTCTTGAGGATGGCGCTGATGTTGATGCATTCAAGACAAGCCTTACAGAAACCGCTGATCCCAGATGGCAGATCTGCGTTACCGCTGACGAAACTATAGTTGAGAATGTTGGTAACACTGTATTCTTCCTTATGAGCCCCTATTCCAACAACCCCGATGTTCCCGCAGAGGGCTAATTCGAGATTAGCAACTTAATAATTACCACACTCGTGTACATTTACGGCGGATGCGGCAGTGCCGTATCCGCCAAATTTTTGTGATTTATGAAATGAGGTGAAATCTTGCTCTTTTCGAGTATAACCTATCTGTTTTACTTTTTTGCCGCCTTCATTATACTCTATTTTGCTGCACCTTTTAAACTTAAAAATGCCGTTTTGCTGACCTTTAGCCTCATTTTCTATGCTTGGGGCGGCGTTAAATACGCCATTTTGATGGTAACGGCCATTCTTATCGGCTATGTTTTTGGTCTTCTTATCGAAAAATTCAGAGATAATAAGCGCATAACACTTGCCCTTTGTTGGGCAGCCTCAGGTGCTATCCTTGCGTTTATGCTCTATTTCAAATATACTAACTTCTTTATCGATAATATAAACAATATTTTTGGAAGTAATATTGGATTTCTTAGCATCACCCTTCCTGTTGGTATCAGCTTCTACACATTTCAAACCATAAGCTATGTTATTGATGTATATCGCGGCGTTCCCGCACAGAAAAACATCATTGACCTTGGGGCTTATGTTTCAATGTTCCCTCAGCTTATCGCCGGCCCTATCGTCCGCTATGTGGATGTTGCCGCTGAGCTGAAGGAAAGAACTCACAGCATTGACAAGGTTGCTGAGGGCATCAGACGCTTTATGATAGGTCTTGGCAAAAAGATCCTTATTGCCGACCGCCTCAGTCAGCTCTGCGATGTGCTCAAATCAACCGATGAAAAATCCGTACTGCTGTATTGGGTGTACGGAATTTCTGTTGCCCTCTATATATATTTTGACTTTTCCGGATATAGCGATATGGCGATCGGTCTTGGCAAAATGTTTGGCTTCAAATTTCTTGAAAACTTCAATTATCCCTATATTTCCAAAAGCGCAACCGAATTTTGGAGACGCTGGCATATGTCTCTCGGCTCGTGGTTCCGCGATTATGTGTATATTCCACTTGGCGGAAACAGAGTTTCAAAGCTCCGCCATGTTTTCAACATCTTTGTTGTTTGGTTCCTCACAGGCTTCTGGCACGGTGCGGCTTGGAACTTTATAATTTGGGGGCTTTTCTTTGGAGTTTTATTGCTTATCGAAAAATTCTTCACTCTCAAATATCTTGAAAAAACAAAGGTGATCTGCCATGTGTACACTCTTCTTGCGGCAGTGCTCAGCTTTGTTGTTTTCAATGCCACGGATATGAGCGAGGCGTTCACATATATCGGCGGTATGTTTGGCAGAGGTGATATCCCCCTTGCAACAAGCGAAATTATCTATCACATCCGCAGCTATGCTGTGATATTTATTATGGCACTTATCGGCGCAACACCTGTCGTTAAAAACACTGCTATAAAGCTTTCTGAATCATCGAAATACGGAAAAATAATGAACATCCTTGAACCCATATTCCTTATTTTCATGTTCCTTATAGTAGTTGCTTATCTTGTTGACGGCTCATTTAGCCCATTCCTTTATTTCCGATTCTGATGGAGGTGAAAAAATGAATACTAAAATTAAAAATATTGTGATATGTATTTCAATGGCAGTGATATTATTTTCACTTTCAGCCCTCTGTCTTTTTTTGCCAAAGGATGATTTTCTCGATGCAGAGAGAAGAAAGCCGGCTGCCTTCCCCGCTTTCACTCTTGAGAATATTATGAAAGACGGCGTTGAATATGACGACAGTTTTATGTCCAAATTTGAAAAATACGCCATCGATTCTTTTCCGCTGAGAGACGAATTCAGAACGCTCAAGGCAATATTTGCAAACTATATTATTCTTCAAAAGGACAATAACAATATTTACTTTGCAGACGGATATGCATCTAAAATTGACTATCCTTTAAAGAACGAGATGATCGATCACGCAGCCGACAGATTTCAATTTATCTATGATAACTATCTGAAGGACAAGACCGACAATGTTTATCTTTCTATAGTGCCGGATAAAAACTATTTCCTTGCCGAAAAGAACGGTTATCTCTCAATCGACTTTAGTGAGCTTACAGAACAGCTCACCGGCAAGACCGAATTTGCTGAGTATATAGACATTTTCAACCTTCTTGCAATTGAGGATTATTATAAAACCGACACACACTGGAAGCAGGAAAGCATAACAGATGTTTCTGACAAGCTCCTTAGTGCAATGGGTGCTGAGGGCGGCAATAACCACAAGGTCAACACTCTTGATAACCCTTTTTACGGTGTTTATTACGGTCAGTCTGCGCTTCCTCTTCCGCCGGACACCATAAAATACCTCACAAGCGATGTTATCGACAGCTTCAAGGTGACAATTGCACATCCAACCACATCTATGCCTATCCAATCAGATGTTTACAACATGGACAAGGCGTTTGGCAAGGATCCTTATGAAATGTATCTATCCGGAGCAACTCCATTTGTTGTTATAGAAAATCCAAAGGCTGAAAACGATAAGGAGCTGATACTTTTCAGAGACTCTTTTGGAAGCAGCATTGCGCCACTTCTTGCGGAGGGTTATTCAAAGGTTACCGTAATTGATATCCGCTATGTTCCAAGCAATCTGCTCGGAAATATGGAAAAGGCATTTGGATATAGCTTCCAGAATGCAGATGTTCTGTTCCTTTACAGCACCCTTGTTCTTAACAGCGCAAATATTCTTAAATAATGCAATAGGCTGAGTTTAGTAAAACTCAGCCTATTTTGTGTTTTTGTGGTGCTCGCAATTTGTTTTATAAACATGAGTTTATCGGGGAGTGTGGTGACAAAACTGTTAAAGTTTTGCTCAAGCTTTTTCAAAAGCTTGTGGGAGCCGGCGTTGTCGCCTCGTCGCATCCGCAGAGGCGAAAAAACTTTAGCGGCATTTCTTTTGCCATACGATTTTGACGAATAAACGGACATATTTTCTCGGAAAATATGTCAAACGATGCAATGAGAAATCCACCAAACCGATAAACTTCACGCATCGTGACTTTTCTTTGGGCCTTTAGTGTCAAAGAAAAGCGGAGAAGGGCATGAGATAAATAATCCTCTCTTCTTTTTTTGCTCATGCCGCATGGCACTTCCTTTGGCATGCCCCAAAGGAAGCAAAAGACACTTAAAGGGAAACGGTGTTTCCCTCTAAGGACTCCTTTCCTTGCGCTACCAACGCTCCCACGAAAATGCAATCCTGCATTTTCTTATGTCGCTGTCAGCCATTCTATTTACCTTATTGCGCCAAAAAGCACCGGCGCAATAAGGGTGTATCATACCGCACACTGCTTTCGTATGTGTTAGACGATTGACCATAAAAATTTCGCAGTGTGCTATTTTTTGTGAAAAGGCATCTCACCGACAAATCAAAATTTACTGTAAAGACAAAAGGAGCTGAGTTTATCAGCCCCTCTTAATTATTGATTATTCTTAAATTGCAGGGCATATAGCTCGGCATAGGTGCCGCCCTTTTCTATAAGCTCCTTATGATTTCCCTGTTCAATAATCCTTCCATCTGCAACAACCGCTATCTCGTCTGCATTCTTAATTGTTGAAAGACGATGCGCCACCACAAGTGTGGTTCTTCCCTTGCAAAGCTCGTCGAGAGCCTGCTGAATGAGAATCTCTGTTGTGTTATCAAGGGCGCTTGTTGCTTCATCAAGAATAAGGATCGGTGGGTTCTTAAGAAACACTCGTGCAATTGAGAGCCTCTGCTTCTGCCCACCCGAAAGTCTAACACCGCGCTCGCCTATCTGAGTGTCATAGCCATCCTCAAGGGTCATGATATAATCATGAATATTTGCTCTTTTAGCAGCTTCAATTACCTCTTCATCTGTTGCATTCAGCTTTCCATACAAAATGTTTTCCTTTATACTGGCATTGAAAAGATATATATCCTGCTGAACTATTCCGATATTCCTGCGCAAGGATTCCATCGTTATTCCGTGAATCTCACAGCCGTCAATTAATATCTCGCCGGATGTAACATCATAGAAATGGGGAATAAGATGACAGATGGTTGTCTTTCCTCCTCCGGATGGCCCCACCAGCGCAAAGGTTTTCCCTTTTTCTATCTTCAAATCAACATTTTCAAGAACATCCTTTTCACCGTCATAGGCATATGTCACATTTCGAAACTCGATGCTGCCCTCCACAGCCTCGATATCGGTAGCTCCCTCGCTGTCCTTTTCCGGCTCTGTATCCATTATCTCAACAAATCTTGCAAATCCGGTGACACCGTTCTGATACTGCTCCATAAAGTTTATAAGGGTCATAACAGGTGAAATAAACAGACCAACAGACACAACAAAGGCAGAATAGTCGGCAAAATTTATCTTTCCGTTATACAGGAACAATCCACCTGCTATAAGAATTATAACATTGAAAACATCGGTAACAAAGGATGTTCCCGAGTGGAACTGCCCCATAGCCCTATATGCTTTGCTTCTTGAGGATGTATATTCCTCGTTACCTATCTCAAATTTTTCCTGCTCTCTTGCCGCATTGCAAAAAGCTTTTGTAACTCGGATTCCCGAAACGCTGCTTTCAAGAGAAGCATTTATCTGAGCTGTAGCCGCACGGCTTGCGCTGAATGCATCACGCATCTTTTTGCGAAGCACCAAAGCTATTATAAGCAAAAACGGTGCGCAAGCAAATATAATAAGAGTCAGCCAAAGATCAATGCTTGAAAGATAAACAAAGGATGTCACTATTGATATAGCGGAAATTATTATGTTTTCCGGACCGTGATGAGCAAGCTCACTGACCTCAAAAAGGTCATTTGTCATGCGAGACATTATCTTTCCTGTCTCATTGTTATCATAAAAGCTGTAGGGCAGCTTTTGAAGATGGGCAAACATATCTGTCCTCATCTGAGTTTGCATTTTCACGCCCATAACATGACCGCAATACTGAATAAAATAATTCAAAAGCATACGGGCAAGATAAATACCGAGAAGCACCATTCCTGCTGCAACGATCATCTTGTAGTTTCGATTTGGAATAAGAGTATTTAGCATTTCTCTCGTCACTATCGGGTAAACTATGCCGATAAGTGCAACGACAAGCGAAGCCAGCATATCAAGGACGAATATCCTCATATGAGGCTTATAATATGAAACAAATCTTTTAAGCATTTCGTTTCTCCCTTGTTTTTTCTGATTAATAATTATAACTGTTATAAAATAAAAAGTCAAGCAAAAATGCCAAAACTTCAAATTTGTATGTAATGTAGCAAAATGTGTTGACAAAAAAATAAAAATATGTTATAATCCTTTCATAACGCAATGACGAGAAGTAGTAATCGGCAAGCTTTGCATATAGAGAGCGGAGGATGGTGGAAGCTCCGCAGCGAAAACCGACCAAGTAGTCTCCGAGCGGTTTCCGTGAAAAGCAATGCCGATTAGCGGAGAACGGAACTCTGCCGTTAGAGAGAGACTGTGTTTTGGGCACAGATTGAGGGTGCGCATTTTGCGCAAAATCAGGTGGTACCGCGCTTCGGCGTCCTGAAAAGGATGTCGGGCGTTATTTTTTTTGCAAAGATTTACTCATATAAATCAGGAGGTCAAAAATGAACATGACAGAGCTTTCAAAGACCTATGCGCCAAAGGAATTTGAGGACAGAATTTATAAAAATTGGTGCGACAAGGGCTATTTTACGCCCGATCCCAAGGATGGCAAGCCCGCATTTAGCGTTGTTATCCCACCACCAAATGTAACAGGTCAGCTTCATATGGGTCACGCCCTTGATGAAACACTGCAGGACATTCTCGTTCGCTATAAGAGAATGCAGGGCTTCAGCACCCTTTGGGTTCCAGGCACAGACCACGCAGGAATTGCAACACAGATAAAGGTTGAAGAGCAGCTGAGAGTTAACGAAGGTCTCACTCGCTACGACCTTGGACGCGAAAAATTCCTTGAGCGAGTTTGGAGCTGGAAGGAGCAGTATGGCGGAAGGATCATAAGCCAGCTTAAAAAGCTTGGTGCTTCCTGCGACTGGACAAGAGAACGCTTCACAATGGATGAGGGCTGCTCAAGGGCAGTTCGTGAGGTTTTTGTCAACCTTTATAACAAGGGACTTATCTACAGAGGAAACCGCATCATAAACTGGTGTCCTCATTGTATAACTGCCCTTTCGGATGCTGAGGTTGAATACACAGAACAAAACGGTAATTTCTGGCATATTAAATATCCCATCAAGGGCGAAGACGGCTTTGTTGAAATAGCAACAACACGTCCTGAAACTATGTTTGGTGACACTGCCGTTGCCGTTAATCCCGAAGATGATAACACAAAGCATCTTATAGGAAAAACGCTTATTCTTCCATTGGTTGGCAGAGAGCTTCCCGTTATTGCAGACGATTATGTTGAGATAGGTTTCGGAACAGGATGTGTTAAAATTACTCCTGCTCATGACCCCAACGATTTTCTTGTTGGTCAAAGACACAACCTTGAGCAGATCAGAGTTATGAACGATGATGCAACAATGAATTCTTATGCCGGAAAATATGAAGGCATGGACAGATATGAGTGCCGCAAGGCTCTGGTTGCAGACCTTGAAGCAGAAGGATACCTTCTTAAAACCGTTCCTCATGCTCATAATGTTGGCACCTGCTATCGTTGCCACAACACCGTGGAGCCTCTGACCTCTAATCAGTGGTTTGTCAAAATGGAACCTCTTGCCGGGCCTGCTCTTGAGGTTGTCTATGACGGAAGAGTTAAATTTGAGCCCGAAAGGTTTACAAAGACATACACAAATTGGATGGAAAATGTGCATGATTGGTGCATTTCCCGTCAGCTTTGGTGGGGTCACAGGATCCCTGCATTCTATTGTGATGCTTGCGGCGAGATGACCGTTTCAAAAAACGATATTGATAAATGTCCGAGGTGCGGTGCATCCGTAAGACAGGAAAACGATGTGCTTGACACATGGTTCTCCTCAGCACTTTGGCCTTTCTCTACAATGGGTTGGCCTGATAAGACAGAAGAGCTTACAAAATATTATCCTACAAGTGTTCTTGTAACAGGCTATGATATCATATTCTTCTGGGTCGCAAGAATGGTGTTCTCGGGCATGGAGCATATGGGCAAAGAACCCTTCTCAACAGTGTTTATTCACGGTCTTGTTCGTGATGCACAGGGCAGAAAAATGTCAAAATCTCTTGGAAACGGCATCGACCCACTTGAGATCATCGATAAATACGGCGCAGATGCCCTTCGATTTGCGCTTGCAACCGGCAACTCACCCGGAAACGATATGCGTTTCTCCGACGAAAAAATTGAGGCTGCAAGAAACTTTGCAAATAAGCTTTGGAACGCATCACGCTTTGTCCGCATGAACCTTACCATTGATAAGGTAACTCTGCCCGATGAAAAAGATCTGGCGCTTGAGGATAAGTGGATCCTAAACAAGCTTAACGAGCTTGTTGGTGCGGTAACAAAGTCTCTCGATTCCTATGAGATTGGCGTGGCACTTTCATCAATTTACGATTTTATTTGGGATATTTTCTGCGATTGGTATATCGAGCTTTGCAAAATTCGACTCTCTGATAAAAATAATGGGAACAATTCTGTAGCGCAAAACGTCATATCTTATGTACTCACCGTGGCGCTTAAGCTTTTGCACCCATTTATGCCCTTTATCACTGAGGAGATCTATCAATCTCTGCCTCATGACGATGAGAGCATCATGATCTCGGCTTATCCCACCTATAATGCGAAATTTGACTTTTCTGCAGATGCGGAGAAGATGGAAAGGCTGATTTCTGCCATCCGTGCCATCCGCGCAAGAAGAAACGAGATGAATATCGTTCCTTCAAGACGGGCAAAGGTCTATATCGCAACAAAGTATAGCGATTCCTTTAACGAAAACACAGCAGTGTTCTTTAGCCGTCTTGCTTCTGCCTCTGAGGTTGAAATTGCTGAAAGCTTTGATGCTTCTGTTATCTCTGCCGATGATGCGGTTCAGATCGTAACAGATGCTGCAAGCATTTTCCTTCCTCTCTCCGACATCATTGATGTGGAAAAGGAAAAAGAAAAGCTTGAGGGCGAGCTTAAAAAGACAGAGGGCGAAATCGCACGTCTTGAAGGCAAGCTTTCAAATGAGGGCTTTGTTGCAAAAGCACCTGCGGCAGTTGTTGAAGGCGAAAAGGAAAAGCTGGCAAAATATAAGGAAAAGCTGGAAGGTATCAAGCAAGCAATAACAAAGCTTAAGTAACTTCAAGCCCACGGAATTTTATAACTTGGAGGACATGATCATGTCAAAAACAGGTAATTTCGTGAAGTTTCTTTCTCTCCTCTCCGCACTTATTTTGATTATCATGACCTTTGCATCCTGCGGAGCAAAGGATATGGTAAAAGGCGAGGCACTTAATGACAGCTATGACGCACCAAGTGAATTTGACAAAGAATTGAGCTATGGAAACGGCAAGGGCTCTTACGATTATGTGGCAGACAGTTATTATTCTAAAGTGGAGGCAGAGGCAGAGGACATCACCACTTCCGGTTCCACCGAGATTCAAAATCCCCTTGAGGGACGCAAGGTGATCAAAACGGTCAATATCGTCTCCGAAACAAAGAGCTTTGATGAAACTCTCAGCGCCATTGAAAGGGAAATTGCGGTGCTTGGCGGATATGTGCAGTCATCGAATATTTATGGCAAAACATATGATCATTATTCTGACCGCCGGGCTTCCTACACTCTTCGTATACCTGCTGAAAGTCTTGATTCCTTTATATTTAAAGTTGGTGGATTTGTTAATGTGACAAACAAAACCGAAAAGGTTGACGATATCACAAATACATACACCGATATTGAATCACGGCTTAATGCTCTTAAGGTTGAGGAAGCAAGACTTCTTGAGCTTCTTTCAAAGGGCAATAGCCTTTCGGATCTGCTGACTATCGAGCAGAGGCTTTCCGAGGTCAGATATGAGATCGAGAGCTACACTGCGAGAATACGCAATTATGATACATTGATTGCTTTTTCCACAGTGAATCTTGAAATTCACGAGGTTGTTGATTATACTCCCGAGCCTATTAAGAATCCCACCTTTGGAGAGAGAATCGGTAAGGCATTCAGCGAAAGCTGGAAAGAATTTGCCGACGGATGCAAGAATTTTGCGGTTTGGTTTGTATATTCACTGCCGTCAATGATCACGTTCGTGGTGATCGTGGCAATATCTATCCTTGTTATTTCCATATCAGTAAAGCGTAGAAAGAAAAAGCGCAGTTCAAGATCTGTTTCAGATGAAGAAAACAAATAAGCAAGTAAAAGACCGAGCTATGTAGCTCGGTCTTTTATGCTAATGGGTAACAGCAAACAGGAATTTATGAGGAAGTTTTGTTTTCACAAACAAGAGCACACTGCGAGTTTTCTGTGGGACAATTGGTCATCACAAACGAAAGCAGTGTGCGGCAAAACAAACCCTTATTGCGCCGCTGCTTTTTGGCGCAATAAGGAAGAACAGAGTGATGCACAGCTCCCTTAGAAAATGCAGGATTGCATTTTCTTATGTCGCTGTCAGCCATTCTATTTACCTTATTGCGCCATGGACGACCGGCGCAATAAGGGTGCACAAAAC
>JAZUQN010000059.1:0-7634 GCA_045605745.1 Eubacteriales bacterium | reverse complement strand
AATAGTAGCCTCTTGGGGAAGCTCTACCCATGTAAGGATACTTCTTGAATAAAGATATCCGAGATTATCCTTTGTGCAGGCAGAAAGAGGAAGAATAACCATCTTTGCGCCGCTTATATAAGCTTCCTCACGAATAGAAGTGCAGTTAGCATTCGAGAGAGTTGTCAAATAAGCATCGGAATAATCAACTATGTGGTGGAGATTAGAATTCAGAGCATATGAAGCTTTAACGATCTCGGGAGAACCGATAACATATGCATCAAAGAAGTTGATTGATGCAAGATAATCGTGAAGTACTGTAACAGTTGCACCGTCAGAAATTCTGAAAGCTGCAAAAATACGGTATTCGAGCGTTTCAAGAAGCTGAGCTACTGTCATATCAAGACCTGCAACATTAAGAGAGCTGTCGATATCAACGATAACTGCCGCAGGAGGTGTGGCGGAAGCCAAAATTTCATCAAGCTCTGCTGTGCTTCCGAGAGGTCTGATGGCAGAAAGATCGCCAATAACATTAGTTGTTGGCTGAGAAGGCTCAACATAAACAGATTCAATAACATCCTCGGGATATTCAACTGTTGTTAAAGTGAAATTAAAATCTTCAAAAAGCTTTGCAACACTTGCATTGGGAACGCTGATGGTAAGTCCCTCTTTATCGGGGATGGATGAGAGCGAATAATACTTAGGACTGCCCTTAAAATCAATACTGGTGAGAGCAGTACAACCTGCGAAAGCATTATCATAAAGAGTTATAAAGCATTCCGGAATTTCTATCTCAGCAAGTGAAGAACAACCCTGGAAGAAGCCCTCTGAAATACCGATGGGATAGCTGGCATCCTCATCATATTTTGAAAGATTTGACGGAAGAATAACCTCTTTTATAGAAGCGCAGTTATAGAACATATGCTTCATCAAATAGTCATTTTTTCTCCACCATGTAAGGTCAACGATCTCATCATAAGTGTTATCATCTCCATAGCTGACTGTTGTAAGAGAAGAACAGCCGCTAAAGAGACCATTCGTGCTATACTCACTTCGACGGATAACTTTAATTCCGCCCATATGAACGTGCTTAAGGTTAGGAAGATTTGAGAAAGGAGAGTTGTTATGCTGATAGTAAACATAGCCGGTTATGCTGTTATTTACAAAGAAATACTCAATGGCATCCTTCCAAACTGCTTTCCAAGCAGGCCATGTTTCTTGGTTTTTACCAACATCAAAGTTGTTTGAGCTTTTTTCAATGATGTCGAGAGTCCCGGTTTCGGTATTAAATGACCATCCGAAGCCTGTAACAGCCATTTCACGTGCGAGCCACTGATCACCGGTCTGCTCTACAGTGAGATACTCAAAATCAATAGCGTTGTTTCTGAAATATGTTGTAACACCGGAAGTAGGATAAACGCAGAGAGTTCTAACAGCGTCCTCTGAGAAGAAATCAAATGTCTCACCTGTGAAAACAGCACTCTTGCCAAAATAAACAACAGGAGAAAGCGCAAAAGAAGATGCGCTGAAGGCATCCTTTGCAACGCTTGTAACATTCAAAAGGTTTATAACACCTGCGCCTGCTGTATTATCTGCGGTATAAGCTGTATAGTCAACAATTGTTGCAAGATTTGGCATATTTGCAAATGCCTGTGCACCGATTGTTTTGAGTGTTGAAGGAACAACAACAGTTGCTGCACCAAAGCCATCGAACATATTGGCACCAATTTCGGTTATGCCGGTTTCCTCGGGGATGATAATTGTTGTAACATCTGCGGCAAAATCGAGCGCTATGTCTGTTTTTAGAACTGTAGAAGAGGTTGTATCAGCCTTAGAGATAGTAAGGACACCGCTTTCATATGCATACTGATAGCCCGAGCCGTCGGTCATAAGGTTGCCGGGTTCAATTACAAAAACAGGTTTTGCATTTGAAAGCCCCATAGCAACAATTGCATCATACTGAGTTTTTGTTGCACAGTTGATAACTAGACCCACATTATCAGGAATTTTGATACCAGAAACATCAAGCTCTGCATTTTCTATCGTAAGAGTTTTAAGACCGGTCAATCCTGCCAAAGCATCTGCGCTAACATTATTCAGGGTTGCAGGAAGTGTCAATGATTCAAGAGCTGTGCAAGAAGAATAAGTAATGCCGGAAGAAGTATATCCATTAAAAGCATTATTATTCAAATGCGTCAACCATGCAGGGATATTAATTTCCTTTAAAGAGGTACATCCGGCAAAGGTATATGTGCCAAAATAGGGCATGTATGTAGTGCCGGTAGAAGTTATCGCTTCATTGGAGTTAGCAAAAACAATACGCTCAATATTCTTACAGTTATAAAAAGCATATTTAAAATCACCATCATCATACATTCCGGTAATGTTTTCAAGATTCACTGTACCAACAGCATTGTTTTCAGATGTATATGCATTCATTACTGTTGTAAGACTCGGGTTGTTGCCAAACAGATATCCGCTGGACCACTGATCGGTAATTTTCCAAACTTTACCTATGTTAATTGTAACAAGATTAGGATAACCACCGAGAATTGACTTACCGTTGTTTGCCACGATCTGAGTGATACTTGTACTAAATACCATATTAATTACAAGATTTTCGTTGGCCACACCATCTGTTTGCTGGGTTCTCCATGTAGTATATGTTGTATAAGTTTTATTTGAAGTGATATATTTACTCGTACCCGAATAAAAGGTAAGAGTACCTTCGCTATCGAGTTTCCAACTATACACAGTACTTCCACTGGAATTTAACTGTGCACCTTCGCTGATAATAGTCGGTTCTGTACCTGTCCCCTCTGTTTCCGTTGCCATTATCATAACCGAAAACATAGAGAAGCAAAGCGCCAAAACAAAGACTAAGGTTAAAATCTTTCTTTTCATTTCTTCCTCCCAAAATATGTAATTTTTTTGCTTTAATTGTAGTTTTTTTCAAACTATCACCTTATGCATATTCTACTATATTGTCAAAGAATAATCAATATTTTTGGGCAATATTGAAAACTATATTGTTAAATTAACATCTCTTTCAAACACAAAAATGCCCAAAAACAATGTTTTTAGGCATTTTTTTAGTTGTATTTAACATTTTGTGTTATATTCCAAAAACAGTAAAATAAAAAACAAAATTCAAGCATCTATGTTTATTGACATTCTGGCACACTGTCCAGCTTTTGCTTTATTCGTTTCGCTTTTCCGTGCCTTATAACATAAAACTTCGTTTTTCCTCTCCTTTTATTCCCCCGGTGAAACGAGGAGCACCGATTTTCCGCCCTCAAGCATTAGGTCTATCTTTGAATAAAGCACTCCGCCTCGCAGCTCGGTCACCGCCCCAAGAGGCGTAATTTCACCGGTACTTGCATCCCAGCTCTCTATCCCCCTGTGATCTCCAAGGAGATATACCGATCTGTTATATTCACTGTCGGTTCCGTTGCTGAAAAAGTAAACATTGCAATTCTCAATTCTCTTATGAATATAGTTTAGCATTCCTCCGCCTCTGATGCTGGAGGAAAGTCCCAAAAGGCAATATTCGGGATAATTTGTGTTCAGCGCTCCCGTATATTCCATTCTCGGCATATTGTCGATATATATATCGTATGCCACGCCAAATGATTCAAGTGCCTCAAATATCTTTGCACATGGCACGGCGTTGCATCTGTCAACACCTGTGATAGTGGAATAGAGAAAATATGCTTCCCCACCCTTTTCATTCTTGTTGTATATAAAATCTCCGGTTATATTTTCATTCTCTGCACCGTCACCAAACACATGAACAGCAAGTGCTCTGACCTCTTCGCTATAGCTCTTTCCGCCATCCTCGTCAACCTCTGCGGCACTTTGCGGAAGGACCCCTGTGCAGATTATTTTCCCGCCCTCATCAAAAAACTTGGCAGCGCTTCGCATACTTTCAACGCTTATAACAGGCGTTGCAGGTATAACAAGAATGTTATAAGCGCCATTTGAAAGGCTCTTTTCAAGAATTTCAGGGTGCACCACCGTGATATCCCTGCCCGAATATGACCTTATGCTGTTTATCACAGACATATAATCTGTTGTGTCAGGTGTTTCGGGATATTCAAAAGCCCCCTCCGGAACAGGTGATTCGTAAAGCGACACCGCAGAATGAAGAGAATATATCGGATATAGCACTGCAACATCGTTTACGCTATCGCCATGTCTAAGTACGCTTTGCAACCGCCCAACATATTTTGAATAGTCGCCAAGCTTATCAAGCTCAGGTGGCAGATGCGCCATCATCATATTTGCACCGCGGGCAAAGGCTGTTGAAGTCTCTCGGTAGATTATTTCTTCATTTATTTTCTTATAATCTACAAATGCCTCGCACGCAACAGTATTCTTGCCGCCGATTTCCGCCGCCCCCTGTGCGATTTCAAGAGAGTTGACTCCATATAAATACGCCTTTTCAAGCTTTGCACAGGGCGAATTTGTCTGAAGCAACATAGCATCTCCAAGTAGCCAAGAGCCGGATGTTATCTGAGGCTCTGTCAAGGAGCCAAAAAGTCGCATACCTTTTTCATTTGCCTTGTCCGAAAGTGCTTTCATTATTCCCCCTGCAAGCATTTTTGCTCTGCAAGCCATAAGCATTGGTTTATAATGCTTTGGTGCTCCTTCCTCGCAGGCATATAAACAAGGATAAAACGGCGCAGGGTCAAATCCGTAAAGCTCGGCAAAAAGCCTGCCATAACCCTCATCAAAGTTTCGGCGATTTCGCGCGGTGAAGCAGATATCCGAAAAATAAATAGCGTCAAGCGTCTTTCCTATATGTCTACTCAGTGTATTTTCAAAAAGCTCCATAACTGCATCAAGATATTTTATAGAGCTTTCATAATTCATCATATTCACTCGGTCGCTTTCACTGTCCTCAGCGCAAAAATACCGGCATATCCGCCAGTTTCCACGAGGCACTTTAAAATTCAGTACGCCATCAGCAACAAAGGGCCTGAGGTCTATGATCTCGCCACGCTCCTCAAGCGCAACAGCCGACATTATCTCTTCCCCAAACGGAATTTTAACCTCTTCCTCATTTGAGCAAAAATATTCACGCTTTAAAATCACCCTCGAACGGATACTCTCATCATCATCAAAATATCTGACGATTGCAGCTTCAATACTATGCTCAAGATTCAGCGCAACCTTTATGCCATATTCCTCGGCAAAACCTAAAAGCTCACTGTAAATACGAATAAAATTCATCGGGCGGAGATAATCAAAATCATCATGTGCAACCTTCGGAATTATAAGACCTATTTTATTTTCTGCACATTTTTGTACAGCACGCTTAATTGCCTCAGATGTGCATTCCAAGCTAAAATCAACAAAAAGGCTAAGCCTATATTCTAAAGGCATCCGAAGAAAATCATTCTTTAACAAATCATATGTGCCCATCTGTTTGATATCCATAGACCCTCCAAGCTTAAAAGTAATTTTCACAAGGTAAGTATAACATATTTATGCCATTTTTGCAACGAAATCACAAGCAAAAATATAAGTTTTCATCAATTGTTGGTAAAAAATTCTTTCAGTTAAATTTTAGTTAAAATTTTTTCATAAAACCCTTGACAAACGTAGAATAAAGTGTTATAATATCATCCGTTGGAAAAAATCTGGGTGTGGCGCAGCTGGTAGCGCGCTACCTTGGGGTGGTAGAGGCCGCAAGTTCAAGTCTTGTCACTCAGACCAACAACAGCCGATTTTTTGGTGATTTCAGCCCAAAAATCGGCTGTTTTTTATTTTCTCATCAACTTTGACACAAGCTTATGCCTTCAGCAAAGCATTCAAAAACCACTTTGGAAAATCACACGAAAAACATCTTCCCTTTCTAAATGAGGCACAAAAATCGGTAAAATGCAATTAGTCGGAAATAGAAAGCATAAAAAAATATGACCTAAACCGAGGGAGAAAGGCCGCAATCACTAAAAAAAGCCTTGGAAACATTGAGTTTCCAAGGCTTTTTTGCCTGTTAGCATTTTGTATATGCAATTTGATCACTTCGTTTTTCTTTTTTCAATTATTTGAGTGCAGCCTTAATATCTTCCTTATTCATATACATTGCGTGATCCGCCTTTGCAAATACATCCGTATAAATATGATCGATCGAAGAGTCAAAAACAGAAACTCCTCTTGCAATCGAAACGGGAACTATTTCATCATTTACCGATATATAATCTGCGGAAAATGCAACATCCATTTTTTCCATAAGAATACGATGCCTTTCAAGGTCCTTTCCTCTGAGAACAACAACAAATTCGTCTCCGCCTATTCTGTAAACAGAGCTTGTTTTGAATATATCGGTAAGTATTCTTGCGGAATGAACGATAAGCTCGTTTCCGACATCGTGACCATATGTATCGTTGGTTTTCTTCAGGTTATTGATATCCGCAACGATAACGCCAAAGGAAGGATTGCCAAGATTTATTTCCTTATTCAGCTCCTCGATCGCCTCGGCATAGGCGGTACTGTTCTTTACGCCCGTAAGCGAATCCCTATATGCAAGTGCATTTATATATGAGGAATACTCACGGATCTTTGTATAAGTATCATTAAGCACCCTTGAAAGAATACCTATCTCGTCATTTGAATCGACGATCAGATCGACATTCTGTACATCCGAAGAAATGCTACCCGCAGCTGCGGTAAGCTTTTTAAGGGGAGATACGATCTTGTTTGTTACCCAGAATGTATATAGAATTGCAAGTGCGAGTACCACCAAAAATGCACTAATTATATAATTGAGCATAGGACGGATTCCGCTCTGGATATCCTTATATTCTGCACGCAGCTCAAGATTCATTCCGTTCTTCAGTGCTGTTGTTGCCTCTGTATAATCCTCATATATCAAGATATCATCCGATGGATTATAGCAGTTTTTCTTATCATTACTCAGCAACAGTGCGTGTCCTGTTTCATAAACGGATATTTCATTAACAAGGCCCAGCAGATAGTTTAAATCCATATTGAATCCGAGAAATCCAACAAAGACATCATCCTTATATATGGGCGCAAGATATGAAACGACCGTATCATCGGGAGAAAATGTACTCTTTCTCGGTTGCAGCCATGTATTTCCCGAGCCTATCACATCAAACCCGCATTCCTTTATGAATTCTGCATTGAAAAGATCAAGCTCGGCAAATTCATCCTTTGAAAGCTCATAAACGCCACCGTTCTTGAATTTTGAATAGAATCCTGTTGTAATCCCGCCTGTAACCTGCGGTGAAAAGCAAAGATAGTAAGCGGTTGTACCTGCGGTATTGAGAGCTACCTCATCAAAAAGGTGACGCACGCTCTTTATATATTCTTCACGATATACCTCATCATCAAGAGCAGCGGCACTGATAAGTTCATTTTTTGCATAATGCTCCATTATCTCGGAGGATTGCATAAAATCGTTCAGCATATCATTGATATATGCCGCTTCCTTTTGGGAAACACTTTTAAGAATTCTGTCCGCATCCTTATGCATTATCTTATGGTTAACTCCCACTGCAATAGATGTAACGATCGCTGTAATCACAAAAAGAGCTGAAATTACAACAAACAGTATTTTACTTTGTATGGTCTTCATTAGTTTTTTACTCCTTGGTCTTGTTTCGTTCACAGTCATTACGCCCCCT
>JAZUQN010000058.1:0-2781 GCA_045605745.1 Eubacteriales bacterium | reverse complement strand
CCAAAGCATAACATTTTTTACAAGGAAGCTCAGATCGGAAACAAATTCAATTCGTTCCGGAGCAATATCATTGAATATTTTTGCAAAATCTCCGGTTGCTTCGATTACTACAGTTTTATCAAGTTCATCATATTCACATATTTTTAGAAACTCATGTGCGATATATTTCTCTTTTTCTGCATCTTTTATATAAAAGCAGTCATCTACCGAAGGGTCATCTATACGAATATACGAATCCTCAAGGTTTCTCATTTTTCCACTTATTTCTATTCTAAAATAATGGCCATCTCGTGTTACCTTAGAAGAAGCGGGAATTATGGATTTTCCGGCATCGTTATCTTTTATGTATTCATAATACAGTTCAGCACTTAGCTTTGCCTTTTCTGAAAACTCTTTAGATGTCATTTCTTGCTCCTTCCCGCCCGAGAGGGTTTTTTATTTTTCTAATTCATTTAATTGTATATAGAGCTCTACGAGCTCAAGAGGAATGACCTTACAGTCTTGGAGATTACACTGCAGACTGTGAATCCTTTCCCGTACTGCCGCCCCCTCTTATTCTCTTTTGGATGTTCATTATTGCTGTTATCATTTCAAATCGACCTTCTTCCGTTGTTTCTCGGAACATTCGGATGAGGGTCTTTTCTTGTTCGGAGAGGTTGTTTTCTGTTAGATTTTCCTTGATTTGAGGTTCCGAGTTAGATTCTGAGACATTGTTTTCATCGCCACTAACAAGATAATCTACTGTCACTCCAAGAAAATTCGCAATTTCCGGCAAACGTTTCATATAAGAACGATTGCGTCCCTTTTTCCAATCACTAAAAACAGAAGTAGGTATTTTTAGATAATTGCACATTTCTTTCTGCTCAATGTTCTTAATTCTTAGTACTTCTGTAATCTTAGAAATAATAAACATAAATTCACCTCTCTTTTTGGATATCTTAAACAAAATTCGTGTTTTACTAATCAAATTCGCAAAATACGGTTGACATTTCGTGTTTTACTAATTATAATATTATTGCAAACAAAATTCAGAAACGGCAACAAAAATAAAAGATGTGTATTTAATTGTGTCGGCAACATTATTATAACACACATTCCAATTTTTGTCAACAAAAGTAGTAAACAGGAGGTAAAAATGCGTAACGAGATTTTAACCATTAAAGAGAAGCTTCGTGCTAATTCTTTGACCAGCGTTTGGCTTATCAACAGGCTGGCAGAGCATGAGGTATTCACCGACAAGACTGAAATGAGTGCTATACTTACAGGCATTCGCAGAGGTCCGAAAGTGGATGCGGTTGTCAGCACTTCGCTTGACATTCTCGAACTTTATGAGAGAACATTTGTAAGCGTTCACGATTAAGGAGAAAACATGAAAAACACGGATTATCAAAAAGCATTTATAGACGGCTACACCGAAGTACGAGAATACAAAATGAAGCCGGTGCTGTGGTTATATGAAAGGTGAGTGTATTATGGAAGGGCAATTAAGCAGAAAAGCATTGTTTTCACTTGCACTTATGGCGAAGAATGCTCATGCAGCATTCTACGCTAAGGTGGAAAACCGTTACGGCTTTCAAATGTGGCATTATGAGACGTACGGTAAATATTATGATTTTCATACTGCCAAGGAGATAGATTATCTTCCGGCAGAGGATATTCCGGAGGGATTAAATGAACAGCGTCAAAAGCAAATTCACACCGAAGCCTCATCATGAGGCGGCAAAAGATATCAGAAAAATATATGCGAGGTTCTTTGAGCTTCGCAAAAATATAAAAAATAAAGAGAAACAACACTATGAAGAAAACAGCAAGCGGAATTATCAAACTTAAGGGATGGAGCTTTCATTTTGACCTTGATGACGGCAAGATGATAGTCAAGACAGGCATTCCGAGAAGACCTACAGACGAGGAGCGGGCGGCGATCGCTGATGCCATCAAGCATCTGAACATAACTCTTTCTATTCTTTCAGAAAGAGTCGATATGACCGAGGAGGCGGAAGCGAATGGATGCATCGATCCTTTGGACATTCTTATTCCTGCGGATGAAAGAAAATTATTCGAGGATTTTGTAAAAGATTTTGCCAAAGGCTTTGAAGAGAGGGACAAAAAGAAGTCCTCTGATCCCTTTGATGATTTATTTAAAAGGCAACGATAAAAGGCGAAATACATCTCGAGCCCTGTCCTTTTTGCGGTGGCAGGGCGGTCATTCAAGGCACACCGAGGAGTTGTTATTTAAAGCGACTTGTGCCGGGCAGAAATGCATCGGAAGCTTTATTTACAAATGTTATCTGACAAGTGATGAAGCAAAAGATGCTTGGAACGAAAGAGTTAAAATAGGAGATTTAAAACATGAACACATATAAAATCTACTGCATTATAATTTGGATCCTAACAATAACCGCCTACATTTGCGGCTTTTGGTTGCTGATATCCTACTTTGACATCGTGACGCACAATATAAATACCTTTCACGGCTACAGCTGTTATCAGGATTGGAATTTCTTTATATTATTGCCCCGGCTCATCGGGGCTTGATACATAAATTATAATCTTTGCCATGATGCCGAAATTTATAAATATGTTAAGGAGTAAACTATGAAACTCACACCTAAAAAAGCAAAGAAAATGATGGATGCAAACGGTGGCTCGCTTTATTTGAGCGGAACGCAGATAACCTCACTACCCGAGGGACTTACAGTTGGTGGTTGGCTTAATTTGAGCGGAACGCAGATAACCTCACTACCCGAGGGACTTACAGTTGGTGGTTGGCTTGATTTGAGC
>JAZUQN010000057.1:0-2183 GCA_045605745.1 Eubacteriales bacterium | reverse complement strand
AATGCAGAGCTTTTCCCTCTCAAAAAATATGATTATATTGCCGATGCCATCGATTCTCTTCACTCAAAATTAGAGCTTATAAGAAGGGCTACTGAGTCCGGCGTTAAAATTATTTCTTCCATGGGAACAGGCAATAAGCTTGATCCCGAAAGGCTGCAAATCTCGGATATTTCAAAAACCGAATACTGCCCCCTGGCAAAAGCTGTCAGAACAAATCTCCGCAAAATGGGAATAAATCATTTATGCTGCGTTTTTTCAAAGGAGGAACCGATTAAATCTATGGCGGGAGCTCCCGGCAGCACCGCTTTCGTGCCCGGAAGCGCAGGGCTTCTTATGGCCTCAAAAATCATAAAGGATCTGACAGAATAATTTTTCAGAGCTAAAATTTTTACATACGTATTGACCTTGAAGCTAAAATAATGTATAATATTATAAGTATATAGTTTAAAAAACGTTTTTAAGGAGAAAAAGAATGAAAAAAACGATTGTTTCGGTTCTTGTTGTCTTGCTTATTTTTATACCTACATATATAGCAATCGGCAGCTATATTGCTTCTCAAAACGCTCCGATTTCAAACAGCTTTGTTGAAAAAATTGATATTTCAGACCTGGACGGAACTACAACAACTATCGCAAAAACCAATAAATCCGGTGACCTTGTCAGCTTTTTTGTTTCAATGAACAAAAATGCTACCAAGGTTTCCGAGCTTCCTGAGCCCCTTGTTGGAACTCCCTTTTATAAGGTTACCTTTTATAGCGGAAATGTTGCAGAGGATTATAAATATTACCTTGATACTGCAGGAGCTCTCAGCTATGTTGAATTTCCGGACGGCGCAGTTTATCAGCTTGACCCCACAGATGTGAATAAATTTCTCATCACTCCCTATGCACTGTCTCTATTCCCAGAAGAAAAATTGCCTTTGCTGAAAACACTGTCAAACGAGGAGATCATTCCCTCGAAGGTGAGCTGGAATTATAAGCTGGACGGTGAAAAATACAGCCCTCTCAGCGGCTTTGAAACAACCGATCAGCTTGTTTCCTACACTATGGATGGCGGCATTAATCTCCTCTTCACCGCAGACGCAGACCTTTATACAATAAAGGTTTATGATAGCACTTCAAATCTTGTTTATGATAATTCAACCAATGACCTGTCAACCTTGGCCATCGATGCTGAATCTGATCTAACATTTATGATCACAGCCTCATGGTATGAGGATAACACAAGAGATTTTTACGGCGAGGCAACATTCAATTTCAAAACCGAACTGGTTGCAGGAGCAGAGTTTTTCATTGGAAAAGACTCAGGCACAGTTGACCCCGGAGATTTCATCGCAATCACAGGCTATAATATAAGTGATCCCTCTAAAATCGGCTTCAGTAGTGAACCTGCTATCTGCTTTAAGCCAACCTTTTATGCCGACGGAGATCATGTTATAGCATTTGTTCCGATAGATGTTAATCTTTCAAACAAATCATACGTATTTACGCTGACTTATGGCTCTACAAAGCAGGATATAAACCTCACGATAAGCAATAAAACATTTAAACGCAGAAATCACTCGGTTAGCCAGGTAATTGCAGAAAACACAAGAAGTGAAAAAGCAATGACAGAGTTTAACGCACTGTTTGAGGAGATTTGTCTTGCCAACGAGTCAACAAAGTATTTCACCGAGAAATTCACCGACTATGAAGGTCAAAAGGCTATGAAGGCAAGAATAACTGCCGGATTTGGTCTTTACAGAACTATCACCTCAACAAAAGAGGAATATAGAAATATGGGCGTTGAATGGCAGATGGCGGCAGGAACCGATATTCCGGCCTGCAATGCCGGCAAGGTTGTCCACACCGGAATAACTACTCATGGCGGAAGAATGGTTGTTATTGATCACGGTCTTGGACTCAAAACCTGGTATCTCCATCTTGGAGAGATAAAGGTTAACACGGGAGATGTGGTTGCCCTTGGAGATGTTATTGGCACTGCCGGCAATTCCGGATTCACCGAAACCAACGGCGTTTATACAATTATGACCATCGGAAACATTCCCGTTTGTCCCTACCGCACATGGGATAGCGGCGTTGGCATTGACATTTATACAAAATAAATTTAAAAGGGTTGTCGATCGACAGCCCTTTATTCATATACTTTTGATTATGACTATTTAAATTTTTTTAATTGATATA
>JAZUQN010000056.1:0-6506 GCA_045605745.1 Eubacteriales bacterium | reverse complement strand
ATGGCTACGATCCGACTTTAAAAAACTGTGTTTTCTGACTGTTGATGTGTCACCGACGGCTTCTTTTCCATAAGAAGATTCCGGCAGTAATATATCGGAGGCGTTTTCGTTTTGAGTATCAATATCAACATTTTTTCCGTTATCCATTGCTATCTTCTCCCTTTAGAATTTTCTTTATAGATTTTTCAAGCTTTATACGATCTATAACCATATCTCTGCCACAGCCTTGACAAACTATTCTGATATCGCTTCCCACGCGCATTATTTTAAAAAGCTTGGCTCCGCAGGGATGGTTTTTCTTTAGCTCAATTATATCTCCAACTGATATCTTTAAAATATTTGGACTCATTTTGCCCTCCAAAAGACAATATATAGTTATTATAACATATTTCTCAAGCTTTGTAAACTCTAAATTGTTAATAATTATAATAATAAATAAATTAAAACAAAATTGGGTAAAATGTTTGACTTATAGTAAAACTTGTGTTATAATATAAGTTGGCAAATTGTTTTGGAGGTGTGGAATGATAATTCTTGGTATCGACCCCGGTCTTGCTATTGTCGGATGGGGTGTTCTCGAATATAAAGGAGCAAAATTTCGCACTCTTGGCTATGGCGCAATTACAACTCCAAAGGAATTAAATACCCAGCAGCGTCTGAAAAAGATTTATGATGAGCTTGCTGTAATCATAAACAAATACCGACCTGAGCAGGTGGCGATTGAAGAGCTTTTCTTTAACACAAACACAACAACAGGAATTCGTGTCAGCGAAGCCAGGGGCGTTATCTTGCTAATATGTGAGCAGGCGCATATGGGAATATATGAATATACCCCTCTTCAGGTTAAGCAAGCTGTTGTTGGATATGGCAGGGCGGAAAAAAAACAGGTTATCACCATGGTGACGATGCTTCTCGGTCTTGCAGAACCACCAAAGCCTGATGACACTGCAGATGCATTGGCAATTGCAATATGCCATGCTCACAGCGGTGCTTCAAGGTTGGCAGGTTACTATAACAAATAAGGAGTTTTGACATATATGTGGTATTCTCAGAATTGGAAGGATTATGAGCTTCTTGATACATCGGATGGTGAGCGTCTTGAGCGTTGGGGAAAATATATCCTTATTCGTCCTGATCCGCAAATAATTTGGAAGGGTGTGAAAAAACATCCGGCATGGAAAAAAGCTGATGGTATATATCGCCGCTCAAGTAATGGCGGAGGCGGATGGATAAAAAACACAATGAGTGAGCAGTGGAATATAAAATACGGAGAGCTGGGATTTGTGCTTCGTCCGATGGGCTTTAAGCATACAGGGCTTTTCCCCGAACAGGCTGCTAACTGGGATTGGTTTTCAAATCTAATAAAAAAGGCGGGCAGGCCGATAAAGGTTCTCAATCTCTTTGCTTATACAGGTGGTGCAACGGTTGCTGCTGCAAAGGCAGGAGCATCTGTTTGTCATGTAGATGCGGCAAAAGGAATGGTTGCACAGGCTAAAGAGAATGCTAAGCTTTCGGGTTTGGAAAATGCCCCAATCAGATATATTGTCGATGATTGCAAAAAATTTGTTGAAAGAGAAATAAGACGCGGAAACCGTTATGATGGAATCATTATGGATCCCCCATCCTACGGCAGAGGCCCCGGTGGAGAGGTTTGGAAGATTGAGGACAGCGTTGATGAATTTGTTACCCTTGTTTCAAACGTGCTTTCGGAAAAACCGCTGTTTTTCCTGATAAATTCATATACGACAGGACTTTCGCCACTGGCTATGAAATATATAATTGATATGCGTGTGTCAAACCGTTTTGGAGGCGAGACTGAAGTTGGAGAGCTTGGCCTTCCCGTTTCAGAAACGGGCGGTATCTTACCTTGCGGAGCAAGCGCACGCTGGCATGCAGATGGAGCTGACGAAAATTAATGGAAAATACTAACAATTGTTTTATAAAAGTTGAAGATCTTTGCGCATCTTATGAGGAAGACGGCGGTAAAAATATGAGGGTTTTGAGCAATATATCCCTTGAAATAAAAAAAGGGGAATATGTTGCAGTTCTTGGACATAACGGTTCAGGAAAATCAACCTTTGCTAAGCTTCTCAATATGATACTTTCGCCCGATTCCGGGAAGATTTATATTGACGGTACAGAGATCACAAGAGAAGATATAACCGAAGCTGAAATTTATGATATCAGACGGAAGATAGGTATGGTCTTTCAGAATCCGGACAATCAGCTTGTTGCCACCATTGTTGAAGAGGATGTTGCTTTTGGTCCCGAGAACCTTGGTATACCTTCGGAAGAGATAAGAGCCCGTGTTGATGATGCGCTCGCAACTGTAGGTATGTCTGAGTATGCCCATCATGAGCCACACAGGTTATCAGGTGGACAAAAACAAAGAGTTGCAATTGCCGGCATTATTGCAATGATGCCCGATTGTATGATATTTGATGAATCAACTGCTATGCTTGATCCTATAGGACGAAAAGAAGTTATGGATACGATCGATATGCTAAATCGGGAGAAAGGCATCACGATAATAAACATAACCCATCATATGAATGAAGCGGTTAGTGCAGATAGAATTATTGTGCTTAATGATGGCAAGGTGTATATGGACGGAACTCCGGAGCAGATATTTGATCAGCCATACAAGCTTGAGCTTGCAGGGCTTGAGGTTCCGCAGTGTACCGCACTTATTCAAGAGCTCCGCCGCAAAGGCATAAAGCTTGAGGGGGCGTGCACTACTCCTGAAAAATGTGCAGATCTTCTTGCGATAGCATTGGGAGGCAAAGAAAATGGCTGAAATTAAACTTCAAAATATTTCCTATGTTTATAGCGAAGGCACTCCTTTTGAGATCAGTGCTCTCTCCGATATTAATGTTACTATCAAAAGCGGCATTGTTACAGGAATCATAGGACACACCGGCTCCGGAAAATCCACTCTGGTTCAAATGCTTAACGGTCTTGTTAAGCCGGCCTCGGGAAGCGTTTTGATTGATGGCAAGGATATTTGGGAAAATCCCAAAGAAATCGGAAAAGTTCGTTTTCGTGTTGGGCTTGTTATGCAATATCCTGAATATCAGCTTTTTGATGAAACGATAAAAGCAGATATTGCTTTTGGACCCAAAAATATGGGGCTTTCGGAAAAGGAGATAGAAGAAAGAGTTGTTGAGGCGGCAGATTTTGTTGGACTATCTCATGACCTTCTTGAAAAATCCCCCTTTGACCTTTCAGGTGGGCAAAAAAGGCGTGCTGCCATTGCGGGAGTTATAGCAATGCGCCCTGAGGTGCTCGTGCTTGACGAGCCTGCTGCGGGTCTTGACCCTTCAGGCAGAGAAAATATAATGAAGAGCATTATGAATTATAAGCAGCGCACCGGTGCAACGATAGTTATCGTTAGCCACAGTATGGAGGATATGGCAAGATACTGTGATGAGCTGATTGTTCTTTCCGGCGGCAGAATGCTTATGTGTGGTGGGAAAGAGGATGTGTTTAGCCGTGCCGACGAGCTTAATGCTGCCCGTCTTGATGTGCCTCAGATCACTGCAATGATGAATATGCTTGCGGCTCGCGGAATTTCGGTGAATACCGCTGTATATACCGTTGATGATGCTCTAAATGAAATTTATAAATTACTTTGAGATTGGAATAAAATGAAAAATATATCACTCGGTCAATATTACCCGGGAAATTCAATTATTCATAGATCAGACCCGAGAATGAAGCTTATCTTAGCTTTTGTTTATATCATATACTCTTTTTTGGCACGAAATATAATAAGCTTTGGATTATTGCTGGCATCTGCAATTTTGCTCATAGCGCTCAGCCGTATTCCTGCTTCGCTTATTTTGCGCTCAATAAGACCGATACTTTTCATTCTCGCTTTCACTGTTGTGATTAATATTTTCTGGACAAAAGGGGATACGCTTCTTTTTGAATGGAAGTTTATCCATATATACCTTGAAGGTGTTATGAACGCTCTGTTTATGATGGTGAGAATCTTTGTTCTCATTGTGGGCGCAAGCTTGTTTTTAACCTATACAACAACGCCAATTGCTCTTACCGATGCAATAGAACAGCTTTTTGCACCACTAAAAAAAATAAAAATACCCGTTCATGAGTTTGCAATGATGATGACCATTGCTCTTAGATTTATACCTACTCTTATTGATGAAACAGACAAGATCATGTCTGCTCAGAAAGCAAGAGGGGCAGATTTTACAAGCGGCAGCCTTGCAAAACGGGCAAAGGCACTTATCCCAATTTTGATCCCACTCTTTGTTTCTGCCTTTAGGCGTGCTGATGAACTGGCAACGGCAATGGAATGTCGCTGTTATCACGGTGGAGAGGCAAGAACAAGAATGAGTGTTTTACACTATAGAGGACTTGATTTTCTTTCGCTTGTTTTGATGCTTATCTTTGGTGCTATAATAATTTGGATAAACATTTTGGGCATTGGGTACACACTTTGATATGAAGATTTTTATTAAGATTAAATATGTTGGAACTGCATATTCGGGCTATCAGGTTCAAACCAATGCAAGGACTATTCAAGGCGAGCTTTGCCTTGCTGCTGAGAAGCTGTTTGGATTTCCGTGCGACATAACGGGCTGCAGCAGAACAGATAGCGGTGTTCACGCCAATATGTTTTGTGCCACAATCGCAAAACATGGCGAAAGCGGAATTGAAACAACGCTTCCGATGGACAAGCTCCCAAGGGCTATAAATGCCTTTTTGCCTGAAGATATTGCCGTTTACGGTGCCGAGCTTGTTTCTGATGAATTTCACGCAAGGCATGATGTAAAATTTAAAGAATATATCTATAAAATCAGATGCTCGCATGAGCGAGATCCTTTTCTCGCAGACAGATGCTGGCATTACCCCAAAACTATTGATGACATTGCGGTTGAAAAAATGAAGCTTGCTGCCGGTCATTTTGTCGGCACTCATGATTTTTCTTCGTATATGGCACAGGGCTCTCCTGTTCTCACTACTGTAAGGACTGTTTTTTATGCCGATGTATACAGAGAGGGAGATATTATAGTTTTTAAAGTGGCCGGTGATGGTTTCCTTTATAATATGGTTCGCATAATGACCGGTACCGTCTTGTTCGTTGGTCTTGGAAAGATTTTGCCGGAGGAAATACCTTCTATAACAGAGTCTCATGACAGAACAAAGGCTGGGATGACAGCACCGCCACAGGGATTGTATCTCAATTATGTAGAATATTAAAAAACGAAGGGAGGACAACATGGCTTTTTCAAAGAAAACAAAGAAAAATTTGCTTCCTAAAGGCATTAATGAAGCAGATGAAATAAATGTAACGGACGAAGAGCTTGAGGATGCCGTTGTTGAATCCAATCCCTATTATGCTAAGGTTGCATCCGTTTATAGTGCGGTCAGATATCTATTGTTTGTTTTTCTTGTGCTGCTTGTTTGCGTTTCAACCATCAAAAACTCAGACAGCATAACATATGATAATCTGATGTTTTTAATGAAGGATCTTGGCAGCGTTGCAGAGGCCTCATCCGGAAATTTTGAAACAATAACATATAATCCCGATACAACACTATCCTTTTCGGGTTTTAGAAAAAATCTCTCTGTTGCCACCTCTTCGGGATTGAAAATTTACGAGGGTGACGGTTCGCTTATATTTGAGGGCAGGGATAAATTCAGCAGTCCTTTGATCGAAACCTCGGATAGATATCTTCTTGTTTATGATTTTGGTGGACATTCCTTTGCTCTATATAATTCTTTTGCAAGAATTTTTAGTCATAAGCTTGATTATCCAATAACCGGTGCGGACATTTCAAATTCCGGTATGTTTGCGGTTGTTACGAGAACTATGGAATATAATTCCGCAGTTATGCTTTATACTAAAAACTGTAAGATGAAAAATCGGTATCTTTCCGAGGACAGGGTTATTGATGTTTCGATAAATAATGAGGGCTCAAGGGTTTGTATTCTGTCGTTTGATGCTAAAGACGCCTCTTTTTTAACCAAAATTATGATAACAAAGCCGGGTGAAAATAAGCCGATAACAACGCTTGAGCTTGAAAATGTCTTTCCGTTTTCTTGTAATTTCACAACCGATGGAAATTTGACGGTTTTTTGTGATAAGGCAACATATTTTTATGATGACAATGGAAATTTAATTGGTAGCTTTAACATCGGAGGGGAGGTTGAGGCGGCAAAGCTTTCCGGAGAGGGGGCTGTGATAGCTGTTCCTCAAAATGCCGTTGCAACCGGCAGCTATGTAACTGTTCTTGACAGCTCAGGGGATGTGCTCTATAGCGGTTTGATTTCCGGTAAACCTTATGCTGTTGATTTTTGTGACGGTTATCTGTTTTATTTATCTGGAAATGTGCTTACTCGAACCGATATTAAAAACGGAGAGATTATATCAAAAGAAATTAGCGGTGGCGGCAAAGCGATGATAGTTTATTCACAAAACGATGTCATGGTTTGCTCGGGTTCTGCCGCTGAGTATTACGATTTTAAGGATTAAATGG
>JAZUQN010000055.1:0-5210 GCA_045605745.1 Eubacteriales bacterium | reverse complement strand
GCCATGCGGCATGAGCAACCGGAGAGCAAACTAATCTCTTTGGTTATTTTAAATGACAAGGATTACTTTAGTATCTTAGATTTATTTGTATATAAATTAACAAATTAGGATTATAAGAATTATAAAGTGTTTAATATACAGCGTTAAAGAAATAACTGCTCGATTTATCAGATAGGTAGCTGTTTCTTCTTTTTTGCTCATGCCGCATGGCAGTCCCTTTGGCACGCCCCAAAGGGACGAAAATGCGTTTAGAGGCAAACTGCGTTTTCCTCTAAAGACTCCTTTCCTACCAAGACCGACGCTCCTCTGAAAATGCAATTCTGCATTTTCTTATGTCGCTGTGCATCACGCTATTCTTCCTTATTGCGCCAAAAAGCACCGGCGCAATAAGGGTGCACAAAACCGCAAGCTGCTTTCGTCTGTGGTTAGAGATTGTATACTGAAAACTTCGCAGCGTGCTCTTTTTTTGTAATATCAAACTCCCCAATAAACTCCTGTTTGAATATCCTATGCGCAAGCAAAAAGGCTGAGCTATCGGCTCAGCCTTTTTCTATCAAATTAGTTTAAAACCGCCGTTTTGTGACTTTAGTGACTTGCTATAAAATGTGGTCAGCGCACGCACTAAAAATTCTGTGTCCTTTGCACCGCCGGTCTCAAGAGCGGAGTGCATTGCAAGCTGTGCAAGGCCTATATCAACAGTGTTGAGTGAGACCTGCGTGTTTGCAATGTTGCCAAGAGTTGAGCCTCCCGGCATATCAGCTCGGTTAGCATAGGACTGCACAGGTACATCCGCTTCTTCACAGACAAGTCTGAAAAGCGCAGAAGATACCGCATCGGTGGTGTATTTCTGATTGGCGTTATATTTAATAACAATGCCGCCGTTCATTTTCACAGTATGGTTTTTGTCCGAATATTCGGGATGGTTTGGATGCACAGAATGAGCATTGTCACAAGATACCAGAAAGCTGTTTGCAATTTTTTGCATCATATTATCGTTTTTGCCGCCAAAAGCACAGTTTATACGATAGAGAACATCGTAAAGGAAAGTAGATGCTGCGCCTTGTTTTGTTCCGCTGCCAACCTCTTCGTTATCAAAGAGACAATAAACAGTTGCGCTTTCGGTGTTTTGGGATTGAGTAAATGCAGTTAAAGCCGCAAAGGCGCATTGGAGGTCGTCAAGGCGTGGTGCTGTAATAAAAGAGCCCCATTCCTTTCCACGCTCTATGTTGTAAACAAACAGATCTGTTGTTATGATGTCATCTGTGCTGACATTAGCCTTTTGAGCAATTTTTTTCATAAAGCTGCCCTTGTCGGTGTCCTCGCCGATAAGTGGAAGCATATCGGTAGCGGCGTTGTATGTCATGCCATCGTTGGCATTTCGGTTCATATGAATAGCAACATTAGGAATAATAGCTGAAAAATCTTCAAGGTCAACAGTTTTTGTTTCAAAGCCGCTTTCGGTGCGAACAGTTATTCTGCCTGCAACAGAAAGAGGTCTATCCATCCAAGTTGAGCAGAGCATACCGCCGTATTTTTCAACCGAAAGACGCAGAAATTTTCCATCGGCAAGCTCAGAATTTTCCTTTATCTTAAAGGCAGGGCTATCTCCATGGGATGCTGTTATCATAAAGCCGCAAAAATTCCTTTTTGGCACACGAAAGGCGATAAGAGACGAGCCGTTTCTCGAAACATAATAGCCCTTACCCTCACAAAGCTCCCATTTTTCGCCTTCAAGGAGAGGCTCATATCCCTTTTCGGAAAGTAGCTTTTCGGTATGTGCCACTGCGTGATAAGCCGTTGGGCTTGCGGCAATATAGTCAAATAGTCTATTGTTCATAATTCTACCTCAAATTTTTTGCTTTGGTTATATTATAAACCATTTAAGCATTAAAATCAAGAGAAAAATAATGATTTGTCAAGGTCAGGGAATTGTCAGGGCAACTGCCCATATAAGGCACCTATTTTACAGTTTAATACCTTTGATTTAACGAAACAAACTTTTTGGTTCACTCTTTTAAAAATGTGGGATTTTCGGTTCTTTCAAGTAGGAAGTCAATTGAAACGTCAAAATAATCTGCAAACTTAATTAAGGTTGCATAATCAGCTTCTCGTTCGCCATTTTCATATCTGCTTATGCTGTTTTGATTCATATTCAGGTCTATAGCGAGCTTTAATTGGGAAATCCCCTTATTTTTTCTCAAAATTTTCAATCTCATTTTTTAATTCCCCCTTGACAATATTATCCCACAATGGTATAATAAAAATATCCCGAAATGGTATATTCGGTCGAAAGAGAAAGACTAACCGTTTTTCTTTTTTGATAAAAAATTTATATTTGGGGAAAGGATGTAGAATTTTATGAACAATAGTAACCAGAGCAAAAAAATCTCTATATGGTCATTTAAAGATTGGATAAATGTGCTTAAAAATCTTAAAGAGTTGACCGCCCTTGCAGAAGAAGCAAAGAACAAAACCGAAGAAAAGTGGTTTTTTTCAGAAGGCGGAAAGAAAGCCTACGAAGCCGCAGACAGCGTTGCCAAAAAGACGCAATATTTCTATGATTACCTTTGGGCAATAAGACCGAGAGAAAAGCTGGACACCTTCAAAAAGAGGGATAAGAATGAGGATAACCCGGAGGCTAAAGAATTCTTTTTCAAATTAGCTTTTGTTATGGCAAATTCTATGGATAAATCCTCCCTTAAATTTGCCGGACATCCCAACATATTGGAAGCGGACAAGAACCCTATAGTTAAGCTTGTGAAAAACGATCTTTTCGAATTGTATTCTAAGGATCGTCCTATGGAGATTTCAAAAAAGAATTATCATGATCTGTGTTCGAAGGTATTATTGTACTCCCCCAGCCGTGCGTCTGCTAAAAACGAAGATGAAAAAGCGGAAATTTTCAAAATGGAATTAGACCTTGCCGGAGTTTTCGACAACTGGGATCGTTACACTTGCAAATTAGAATTTAACATTGAAAATGATGATAGAATAATAAAAACTATAGATATTTTAGGCGAAGAATATCTTGACGACGAAGATCTCGACGACGAAGATCTTGAAGAAGAGGAGGACGATTAAATGAGCAACAAAAACAATATTGAAGAAACCCTCTCGAAACTAATAGATGTTTCACTTATTCATCGGGAGTATAGTAAACTGGAAGATGATACATGGGATAAGATTTCTGAACTGAGATATAGCAAAAAAAGTGAGAGCAACGAAATAGATCATCTTAAGTATAAAATCCGGGAAACAGCAGATAAATATCAAAAAAGCGAAGTCAAAACAATGCAGCAGCCAAGAAAATTGAGCTGTTGGAATAATGTAATGCCCGAATATACCGAGCACAAGTTCAAAAATCCCAAAAAGGATCTATTATATACCGCTCTTGGTCCTTTTTCAATAATAGCTTTTATACTTATAGAATTGCTTTACGAAATCCCAATTTTAGGATTGCTTTTTGTACCTATAGGTTTTGTAAGTCTTTTTCCATTTGTTAAGCTCATAATGGATACTGAAAACGCTCGTTCGCTTCTACAATGGTGTTTAAGCAGAAAAGAAGATGATGCAAAGCTTGCCGAATGGGAAAAGAAATTCAATGACCTTGTCAAAAAGGATGATATGGATTCTTATTACAGTGAATGCAAGAAAAATTATGACGCGTACGGTGCTTCCATTAAAGCTTTCAATGAAGAAAATGAGGCTTTGAGAAAAGATTTTTTGGAAAAGAAGCAGAAGCTTATAGAAGAAGCAAAAGCATCTGTCCAAGCTGTCAGAGAATCTAACGAAAACATCGATAAAGAAATTTCTGATATAGAAGCAGCATGGGATAAGAAAAGACACGAACTGTTAGAACAAATGCAGAAGGTTGGAGTGCTTAATTTGTCCCTCTGCCATCTTGCAGGAGAAATTTATGATTTGCTGAGAACAGGCAGAGCAGATACCCTAAAGGAGGCAATAAATATTGCAGTTGAGGAAGAGCATAGAGCCAAAAGAGAAAGAGAAGAAGACGATAGAAGAGAAAGGGAAGCTAACAGACAGGCAGAAGAAAACCGCAGGCATAACGCTGCTATGGAAGCGGCTGCAAGAGACCAGGCTTATGCAGAAAGCCAGAGAGCAGCAGATACCCGCAGGCATAACGAAGCTATGGAAAGGGCTGCAAGAGATCAGGCTTATAGAGACAAGCAGAAAGCAGAAGAAACTCGCAGACATAACCAAGCAATGGAAAGGATTGCAAGAGATAATGCTCGCAGATGATCTTTGATCAAGCTCTCAAAATAATAAACAAAAACCAAGGCGGTCACTCTCGTGACCGCCTTGGTTTTTAATATATTAGAGATTTTTAAGTGTTTCCATTACATAGTCGCCAAACTCGGAGCATTTTGCACCGCCGGGACGGCCTGTGATAGTCATCTTCTTATCCTCGAACATACAGTAGTCAAGGGCCTTT
The DNA here is from genome assembly GCA_045605745.1 of Eubacteriales bacterium. Lineage (GTDB taxonomy): Bacteria > Bacillota > Clostridia > Oscillospirales > CAG-272 > SIG710. The sequence goes on along the minus strand of JAZUQN010000055.1, from coordinate 757 downwards.
TCAAGCTTGTCGGCTCTATCCTGAAGTCCGATGTGGGAGAGGAGCATTACGCAGGCGCGGAGCATTGAGCAGGGGTCTGCATATTCGCCTCTGCCTTCATTGATCATTCTGGGAGCAGAACCGTGAATTGCCTCAAACATAGCATACTTCTTGCCGATATTTGCACAGCCTGCCGTGCCAACGCCACCCTGGAATTCGGCAGCTTCATCGGAAATGATATCGCCATAAAGGTTGGGAAGCAGAAGAACCTTAAAATCTCTTCTTCTCTTTTGGTCAACCAGCTTTGCTGTCATAATGTCCGCATACCATTCATCTGTTGTGATCTCGGGGTAGAGATCGCCAACCTTGTGGCAGTCCTCAAGGAAGTTACCATCGGTGGTTTTTATAACATTTGCCTTTGTAACAAGAGATACACGGTCAAGACCGTTCTTTCTTGCATAGTCATATGCAAGGCGTGCAATTCTGTCAGAGCCCTGCTTTGTTGTAACAACAAAGTCAACGGCAAGATCGTCTGTAACATTGAAGCCGCTTGAGCCAACTGCATAGCCGCCCTCGGTGTTTTCACGGAAGATCGTCCAGTTGATGCCCTCCTCGGGAACCTTAACAGGTCTGATATTTGCAAAAAGGTCAAGAGCCTTTCTCATTGCAACATTTGCAGACTCAATATTGGGCATTCCGCTGCGCTTTTGCGGTGTGGTTGTTGGGCCCTTCAGTATAACATGACAGGACTTCAGCTCTGCCATAAAGTCGGAGGCCA
>JAZUQN010000054.1:0-4544 GCA_045605745.1 Eubacteriales bacterium | reverse complement strand
CAATAAGGAAAGTAAGAGTAGTGAACAGCGACATAAGAAAATGCAGAATTGCATTTTCGAGGGAGCGTTGGCTACATAAAGGAAGGGAATCCTTAGAGGGAAAAGTAGTTTCCCTCTAAGTGTCTTTTGCGGCGAGTCTTGACGGTTTGCTTGCAAACGGCGGTGTTTAGCCGCCGAGGCAAACTCGCAGCGAGCTTGCTCGCTGACCTTTGGGGACACGCCAAAGGTACTGCCATGCGGCATGAGCAAAAAAGAAGAAACGATGCTTATCTCATGCGTTCATCCGCTTTTTCTTTGGCGAAACAGGCGCAAAGAAAAATCACGATGCGTGAAGTTTATTGGTTTGGTGAATTTCTCATTGCATCGTTTGACATATTTTAGAAAAAACATGTCCGTTCATTTATCAAAATCCTTCGGCAAAAAGAAAGCGCCCCTCGGGGCGTATCGCCTCTGCGGGGGCGACGAGGCGACAACGCCGGCTCCCACAAGCTTTTGAAAAAGCTTGAGCAAAACTTTAACAGTTTTGTCACCACACTCCCCCATAAACTCCTGTTTAGCAAATATAATTAAAGCGGAGCTGTCTCATTTAGATGAGACAGCCCCGCTTGTGATTTTAAAACTTTCTGCTTCCGCCACTGCGTCCGGAGCTTCTGCTGTCGCCTGAGCTGTTGCTTTTTGGTCGAGGAGTTTTTGTCACGGTTGTGTATAAAAACAAATCCCTACATTCAGTCAGCCTAAAGCTACCCTTTTCTATATATGCGCCTGCATCATTGCAGGGGCGCACACTTTTCAGCTTACTTCGCATAACTGCCGTTGAAATAAGGGCGGCAACAAAACCAATAGAAAAAGCAAGAATTACATATAAAGCCAGCGGAAATTTCTCTCCCTCAATATGCTTTTCATAGGTCTTGTCGCAAAGCTCTATAAACTCAGAAAAAGCCTCGTAATAGTGGCCGTCGCCAAGCTCCTCTGCAATTTCATCAAGTATAAGATCTATTTTATTTCCCGGGAAAACCTCGGCAGAGGTTCCCGTGCTTCCCATTGCCAGATCTCTTTTTTCCATGCTGACAAGGAGTATCACGCCATCCGAAGTGTCTCCGTATCCATAACCGCCATCATCATAAAAATTGTAGGCATATGTCATCGGATCGGCATCGCCAATGCTGTCGGTGGTCAAAATTATAACATTTGCCTTCATTTTTTGGCTGAGCTTATGAAGGTATGTTTCAAGGGCTACCCTTTCACCCCTATCCAAAAGCTCTGCATTATCAATCACAAAATAACCCGAGTCCTCAGCCGAAAAAGGGATGGTCAAAAGGAGAAGTGTAAGAATCAGAACATATGCAAAAATTGCTGTTTTTCTTTTCATACGAGCACCTCCTCATAAAAGCCACACGGCACCGAGAAGCAGGAATACCGCCACGGCAGCTGCGCCCCAAATTCCAAAGAGCCATTTAAAATACAGCTTCTTATCCATCGGAAGATCGCCCACAAATTTTCCGGTTTGCCCATTCATTGCAAATATGTAATTTTTGTTTTTCCAAGAGGTTGCGAGAAGCCAAACAGGATAGAGCGCATACTTTGCAGAATTTTTGCCAAGACGAACACTGCTGTTTTCAAGTCTCACTCCCGAAAACTCCTCTGTTGTTCTTGCAAATTCCTCCTCAACGCTTTGCTTTATCCTTTGATTTGCTCTTTCTATGCTCTCTGCCGCAGAAACGTCATATCTGTCGGCAAGATATCCGGCAAGATAAGCGGTTTCAAAGTCCACCGCTTCTCTAAAATCATAGGGTTCAAGAGATTCCATAAGCTCATCTGCCATTTTTGTTGAGCCGTCAACCGGCACTCGCTCAAAGCTCAGCCTGCCGCCCCTCACAAGGGAAAAATAGTTTGTTTGCGTATAATTATAGTTGCTGTCACTCCAAAAATGAACCTTTGTTCCCTTATATCTCATATAGGACTCCGTGTCAGCATCAAAAAGCCAAAACGGTACATAAACTCCCTTAATTTCGTCAAGGTGATTTTCGGCGGCAAAAACCTTTGGCAAAAGCTTTTTGCCCCTCAAATGCTTCTTCAGCGCCGCCTTTGCCTTTTCCTTTGTTATCTTAAAGGGTATAACAAAATCCGGCCGCAGATCTCCCCCAAGCTTGGAGGAAAGCACCACGGGATTTCCGCAATAAGGACAGCTGGTTGCGGCAGTTGTTGCATCTGCAACTATCTCGCCGCCACAGGAATTGCAGCTATAAACAGAAATGCCCTCGGCCTCATCCTTTTTCCATTTGCCGCCTGCCTTTTCCTTCCAATCAAAGCTGTCTCCGGCGTCATTGCCAAGATCCTTATCATATTCTCTGAGAGTTTCTATTTCAAATTCAGTGTCACAATATGGGCATTTCAGCTTTTGCAGCTCAGCATCAAATTCGATAGCTCCGCTGCAGCACGGACATTTATATTCCTTAATTTTTTCCAAAGCTATACACCCCCACAATAAAGCAAGATTTACATAATATCTCCATCATCAAATCTATCGCCGCATTCAGGGCAGAACTTGGGTGGATTTTTAGGATCTTCGGGTCTGAAGCCGCACTTATCACAACGGTAGATAGGAGCACCTGCCGGCTTTTTTGCTCCACATTCTGAGCAAAATTTGCCACCGTTGACCTTTCCGCAGGCACACTTCCAGCCCTCCTCAGGCTTCTTCTCTCCGCACTCTGTACAGAAATTGCCGCCATTTACCTTGCCGCAAGCGCATTTCCAGCCGTTTTCCACAGCCTTTTGGAGCTTCACTTCGCTCTGTGCGCTGCCCATAGAAAACAGATTTCCAATGTTTGCGCCGCCGGCCTGCTGAGCCATTCCAAAGCCCATAAAGCCATTCATTGCGCCGCCCTCATTTGCAGCTGCCGCCTTCATTGCATCTGCCTGTGCGCCTGCAAGATGAGCCGCCGCCATTGTGGGATCACGAAGGATAGCATTCTTTTGTGCCGTTTTGATAAGCTCCTCATCATCCTCCGGCAGAGTTATGGGGTTGAGTGCGATCGACTTTATCTTAAGTCCCCTTATCTCGCCCCATTTATCCGAAAGAGCCAAGTTCAGCGCACTCTCAAGCTCTGCCGTGTGTGCCGCTATCTGATTTGGGCGGATCTCCATCGAAGAAAGCCTGCCCATTGCGGGAGTCAGAGCACTGACAAATTCTGTTTTAAGCTGAGATGCGATCTCATCCACAGTATATTCGCTTTCAACATTTCCGCAAACATTTGTGTAGAAGAGTATGGGGTCTGCGATGGTAAAGGAATAAACACCGGAACAGCGAACACTGACATCTATATCAAGACCTATCTTTGAATCCACAACTCTAAACGGAATTGGAGTTGGGGTTCCGAATTTATTATCCATTATCTCCTTTGTGTTGAAATAATAAACTCTTTGATCCTTGCCCGTGTCGCCGCCATATGTAAAGCGCTTACCCATTGTTTTAAAGGTTTCGATAATGCTTTTTCCAAGAGAGCCTGCAAAAATGCTGGGCTCGCTGCTGCTGTCATAGGTATATTCTCCCGGCTCGGCGCACACCTCAACAACCTTGCCCTGCTCAACGATTATCATACATTGACCATCGGCAACGGCGATTCCCGAACCGTTTGAGATCACATTATCGTTTCCCTTTGTGTTTGATGAGCGTCCGCTTACCTGCTTTTTTCCCTTTGTGATAAGCACATTTCCTGGGAGAGCGTCGCAATAGAAAAATTCCTTCCACTGATCTGCAAGTGTGCCTCCGAGGGCACCGATTGCTGCTTTAATAAGTCCCATAATAGACCTCCTTTTTTATGTTGTTAAATTATAATTCGTTTCGTCGGCAAAGCTCATTTATCGGACAGTTCTCGCAGGCAGGAGAACGGGCCATGCAATATTCTCTGCCAAACATCACAATTCTATGGCAGAAATTGCTTTGCTTTTCAGGCTCAATTAGCTCCTTCATAATCAGCTCAACCTTATAAGGGTCTTTAAGACTCTCAGGGTAAAAGCCAAGTCTGCCGCAAATCCTTATGCAGTGGGTGTCTGCAACGATGGCAGGCTTATGATAAATATCTCCAAGCAGCAGATTTGCTATCTTTCTTCCAACGCCGGGAAAGGTCAAAAGGCTTTCCATATCGCTTGGCAGTACGCCGCCGTATTCATCGCAAAGCATTCTTGAAGCAGCCTTTATGCTCTCTGCCTTTGTGCGAAAAAGTCCGCAAGGGCGAATGATGCTTTCTATGTCGCTAAGCTCTCCCTTTGCCATATCAGAGGCTGTTGGATATTTTTTAAAAAGCTCCTTGCAGACTATATTGACCCTTGCGTCTGTGCACTGCGCACTCAGCCTGCCCATAACAAGCAGTCGCCAAGGATCTCCCTCATAAAGAAGGGCACATTCTGAGGATGGATATATCTCCTCCAGCTTCTCTGCAATAAGAGCCGCTCTTTCTTTTTTTGCCTTTTTTGTTTCTTTCTTCATAATTTTACTCCGAAAAATCAAGAATTTTACTTCAAAAGTAAAATTTTCAGCGAAATTT
>JAZUQN010000053.1:0-4240 GCA_045605745.1 Eubacteriales bacterium | reverse complement strand
CTTGAAGACGAAATTAAAATCGTTATGACCGGTTGTTTCGGACTTTGTGCTCTTGGTCCGATCATGATCATCTATCCCGAGGGAACATTCTACAGCAGAGTTACTGTTGATGATATCCCCGAGATCGTTGACGAGCACCTTATGAAGGGTCGTATCGTTGAGCGTCTTGTTTATAATGACACTGGCGATTCTAAAGGCGAGGCTGAGACAGAGGCTGCTTCTCTCAGTGAAACAATGTTTTATAAAAAGCAGCACAGAGTTGCTCTTCGTAACTGCGGTGTTATCAATCCTGAAAATATTGATGAGTATATCGCAATGGATGGCTATTTTGCACTCCATAAGGTGCTCACAGAAATGACTCCCGATGATGTTATCCAGACCATCCTCGATTCCGGGCTTCGCGGAAGAGGCGGCGGCGGATTCCCAACCGGCCTTAAGTGGAAGTTTGCTTCAAACAACCGTGGTCAGGTTAAGAAGTATGTTGCTTGTAACGCAGATGAGGGTGACCCGGGTGCGTTCATGGACCGTTCTATTCTTGAGGGTGACCCCCATGCGCTTATCGAGGCTATGGCAATTGCTGCTTATGCAATAGGTGCTGACGAGGGTTATGTTTATGTGCGTGCAGAATATCCTATCGCAGTAAACCGTCTTTCCATCGCTATTGAGCAGGCAAGAGAGCAGGGCCTTCTTGGTACAGATATCTTTGGAACCGGCTTTAATTTTGATATGCATATCCGTCTTGGCGCAGGTGCGTTCGTTTGCGGTGAAGAGACAGCTCTTATGACCTCTATTGAAGGTAATCGTGGCGAGCCTCGTCCTCGTCCTCCGTTCCCTGCAGTTAAGGGTCTGTTTGGAAAGCCCACTGTCCTTAACAATGTTGAGACATATGCAAACATTCCTCAGATCATCCTTAAGGGTGCTGAGTGGTTCTCCTCTATGGGAACAGAAAAGTCCAAGGGTACTAAGGTATTTGCGCTTGGCGGTAAGATCACAAATACAGGTCTTGTTGAGATCCCCATGGGTACAACACTCCGTGAGGTTGTTGAAGAGATAGGTGGCGGCGTTCCTAATGGCAAGAAGTTTAAGGCTGCTCAGACAGGTGGCCCTTCAGGTGGATGTATTCCTGCTCACCTTATCGATACTCCTATCGATTATGATAACCTTCTCGAAATCGGTTCTATGATGGGTTCGGGCGGTCTTATCGTTATGGATGAGGACAACTGCATGGTTGATATCGCTCGTTTCTTCCTTGAATTTACTGTTGACGAGTCCTGCGGTAAGTGTACTCCTTGCCGTGTTGGTACAAGAAGACTTCTTGAGATTCTTGATAAGATCATTGCCGGTAAGGGTGAGCTTGAGGACCTTGATCGTTTGGAAGGGCTTTGCAACTATATCAAGTCAGATTCTCTTTGCGGTCTCGGACAGTCAGCTCCTAACCCCGTTATTTCAACACTTCGTTATTTCAGAGATGAGTATATCGCTCATATCGTTGACAAGAAGTGTCCTGCGGGCGTATGTAAGAGCCTTCTTCAGTTCACAATCGATGCTGATAAGTGTATCGGCTGCGGTATGTGTGCTAAGCAGTGCCCTGCAGATGCAATCGCAAGAACAGATTACATAGCTCCCGGTCATAAGCTCGCATCCTTTGCTATTGATCCTGCGAAGTGTGTTAAGTGCGGTGCTTGTGTTGGAACTTGTAAGTTCAAAGCTATTTCCAAGAAGTAAGAAAGGAGAACCTAGGATATATGGAAACTGTAAATGTTAAAATTAACGGCAGAGAATATGCCGTAGCCAAGGGTTCCACTGTTCTGGAAGCCGCAAGAGCAGCTAAAATTGATATTCCTACTCTTTGCTACCTCAAGGATATTAATGAGATCGGCGCTTGCCGTCTTTGCCTTGTTGAGGTATCCGAGGGTGGTAAGCCCTTCAGAATGGTAACCGCTTGTGTTTACCCTGTTACTGAAGGCATGGAGGTTAAAACAAATACCCCCAAGATTATACAGGCAAGAAAGCTCAATCTTGAGCTCATCCTTTCAAACCACGAGAAGAAGTGCCTCTCCTGCGTGAGAAGCACAGATTGCGAGCTTCAGAAGCTCTGCCGTGATTACGGTGTTGAGGAATCTCATTTCAGAGGCGTTGTTAATCGTTATCCTCTTGATAAATCCTCTGCGGCAATCGTTCGTGATAATAACAAGTGTATCCTTTGCCGCCGTTGTGTTGCAGCTTGCTCTAAGATGCAGGATATTGGTGTCATTGGTGCAAATGACCGTGGATTTGATACACACATCGGATGTGCTTTCGAGGGTAAGCTTGGCGATACATCCTGCGTAAACTGTGGTCAGTGTATCGTTGCGTGCCCTGTTGGTGCGCTTTATGAAAGAGATGACACAGCTAAGGTGTTTGATGCACTTGCGAATCCCAAGAAGCACGTTGTTATTTGCACAGCTCCTTCTGTTCGTGCAACTCTCGGTGAGTGCTTTGGCTATGAACCCGGCACAGATGTTGAAGGTAAGATGGTTGCCGCTCTCAAGGCTCTGGGCTTTGACGGTGTATACGATATGAATATGACAGCAGACCTTACCATTATGGAAGAAGCAACCGAGTTTCTCGGAAGACTTAAGAATGGCGGTGCACTGCCTCTTATCACTTCCTGCTCTCCCGGATGGGTTAAGTACTGCGAGCATTATTTCCCAGAGATGACAGAGAATCTTTCAACTTGCAAGTCTCCTCAGCAAATGTTCGGCGCAGTTGTTAAGACATATTATGCTGAAAAGATGGGCCTTGATCCTAAGGATATCTTCATGGTTTCTGCAATTCCTTGTACAGCAAAGAAGTTTGAGGTTGGCAGAGATGATCAGAGTGCTGCAGGCGTACCGGATGTTGATGTTGCTATCACAACCCGTGAGCTTGGCAGAATGATCCAGACAGCCGGCATCGATTTTAAGGCTCTTGAGGATGAAGAATTTGATGCTCCGTTTGGAATCGGATCCGGTGCAGGTGCTATCTTTGGTGCAACCGGTGGTGTTATGGAGGCTGCTCTCCGTACAGCTGCCGAGGTTGTTACAGGCAAGCCTCTTGAAAAGCTTGATTTTGATGAAGTTCGTGGAATTGCTGGCGTTAAGTTTGCAAGCTACAAGCTTGGCGATGTTGAGCTTAATGTTGCTGTTGCTTCCGGAACAAAGAACGCTAAGGAGCTTCTTAAGAAGGTTCAGAGCGGTGAGGTTAATGTACAGTTCATCGAGATCATGGCTTGTCCCGGCGGTTGTGTAAACGGTGGCGGTCAGCCCACACAGCCTGCTTCTGTTCGCAACAATGTAAACCTTCGTGAGAAGAGAGCTGCTGTTCTTTATAACGATGATAAGAATTGCGGTCTTAGAAAATCTCATGAGAATCCCATTGTTCAGACACTTTATAAGGAGTTCTTCGGTGAGCCTAACAGTGAAAAGGCACATCATATCCTCCATACAAGCTATGTTAAGCGTGGTATGTATAAATAATTGATTTAGAGACTGATTCACATTGTGAATCAGTCTCTTTTTTGTTGTTCAATAAAAATTTTGATTTATCGGGGAAACATAGGAGAGCACACTGCGAAGTTTTTATGGTCGATCGTCTACCACAGACGAAAGCAGTGTGCGGTTCATCATACCCTTATTGCGCCGGTCGTCCATGGCGCAATAAGGAAGAATAGAGTGATGCACAGCTCCCTTAGAAAATGCAGAATTGCATTTTCGCAGGAGCGTAGGAAGCGCAAGGAAAGGGGTCTTAGAGGGAAACACCGTTTCCCTCTAAGTGCGCTTTTGTGTCTTTGGCGCATACCAAAGACACTGCCATGCGGCATGAGCAAAAAAGAAGAAACAGCTGCCTGTCTGATAAATCGGACAGTTATTTCTTTAACACTGTATATTAAACACTTTATAATTCTTATAATCCTAATTTATTAATTTATATATAAATAAATCTAAGGTACTAAAGTGATTCTTATCATTTAAAATAACCAAAGAGATTAGTTTTCTCCCTGGTTGCTCATGCCGCATGGCACTTACTTTGGCATGCCCCCAAAGGTCAGCGAGCAAGCTCGCTGCGAGTTTGCCTCGGCGGCTAAACACCGCCGTTTGCAAGCAAACCGCCAAGACTCGCCGCAAAAGACACTTAGAGGGCAACTGCGTTTCCCTCTAATGACTCCCTTCCTTTATGTAGCCAACGCTCCTACGAAAATGCAATTCTGCATTTTCTTATG
>JAZUQN010000052.1:0-2127 GCA_045605745.1 Eubacteriales bacterium | reverse complement strand
GCAAAGCTTTCCTTTTCCGAATTGGAATATATATGCGGTGACATTGTTAAATATGATACCAATATCAAGCCGCATCTGGTGATATCCCTTCACGCCTGCGACGTTGCAACAGATATAGTACTTAATAAGGCGGCTCAGTGGAAGACGCCGGTGATCCTTTCTACACCGTGTTGCCATCATGAGCTTAATCATAAGCTTAATTGCAAAGAGCTTTCTTTCGTTGCAGAACACTCCATGCTTCGTCAAAAGCTATGCGATGCGGCAACAGATGCACTAAGGCTAAAGCTACTTGAATCAGAGGGATATTCTTGTACGGCACTTGAGCTTATAGATCCCGAGGAAACCCCGAAAAACATAATGCTTCGTGCAGTGCTGAAAAAGAATCCATCTTCTCGCACCCTTGTTTTAGCCAGAGCAGAATATGAGGCTGCAAAAAGATTTTTGTTAGGTGATTAAATGACTTATGTAAATGCGCTGAAAAAAATATATTCCTTTCCGAGGACTGCCGGTGCACCTACCCTTGAGCGTATGCGCCTTCTTTGCCGTTATCTAGGCGATCCGCAGAAAAAGCTGAAATTTGTACATATTGCCGGAACAAACGGAAAAGGCTCCTCTGCCGCAATGCTTGATTCTATACTCCGCACAGCTTCATACAGAACCGGCAGGTTTATTTCGCCCTATATTCTCGATTTCAGAGAGAGGATCACTGTTGATGGCGAAATGATAGGATATGATGAGTTATGTGAGCTGACACAACAGGTGCTTTCTGCTGTTTCGGAAATGCAAAGTGATATTGAAAAGGCAAAAAACGGAGACACGGTATCTTATTCTATACCAAGACAGATGCTTGACGGGGGTATTTCCTCTACGCCTGTGCAGTTTGAGATAGTTACTGCCATCGGTTTCCTATATTTTCTTATGAAAAAATGTGATGCTGTTATACTTGAATGTGGACTTGGAGGCCGATTTGATGCCACCAATGTTATCGACCCACCTATGGTTGCGGTTATAATGAGCATCGGACTTGATCATACAGAGCTGCTTGGCGACACTGTGGAGAAGATAGCCGCAGAAAAATGCGGAATTATTAAAAACGGTACATCAGAGGTGGTCTGCTATCCACAAACACCCGAGGTGAGACAGATCATCTCGGACACTTGCGTTGCCGCACATACTCGTATCACTGTCCCTGTCCGTTCAGAGCTTAGGCTTATCAGCGCAACGCTTGGCGGACTTGAATTTGAATATTATGGCAAGGTATATAAAACAAAGCTTGCTGCCGAATATCAGATGATAAATGCCGCAACGGTTATAGATGTGGCTGCGGCACTTTCGAGAGCCGGGATGGCTCTCAGCTATGAGACTGTTGCAGAGGGACTTAAAAAAACATGGTTTCCTGCTCGTTTTGAAGTGTTTGGTGTCTCGCCGACGGTTATTATTGATGGTGCACATAACGCAAGTGGAATAGAGGCACTTTGCAACAGTATCGGAACGGTATCTCATTCGATTGACGGAGAGGTCACATTTGTTCTTGGAATGCTAAAGGACAAGGCTCCTGAAATTTCGCTTGCGCCTTTTGCTGAACTTGTTAAAAGCGAGAAGATAAGGGTTAAGAAAATTTTGACCGTGACACCGGATAGCCCCAGGGCAATGGATGCCGCTGAGCTTAGAGATATTTTAAGCTCTATAGTTTGTGACGATGTTACTATAAATGCCATTGAAGTCGAGCCCAAAAAGAGAAATAAAGCGGTTTTGTCTTGGCTTGAGGATATTGAGGTCGGCGATGCTGTTATTTCATTTGGTTCTCTTTATTTGGCGTCAGAAATGAGAGGTATTCTTGCGGAATTCCTTGAGAATTATCATTCGAATTTTTAATTACTAATAAAAAAGCTGATTCAAACGAATCAGCTTTTTTGTTGCTTGTGGATAAATTTTGATTTATCGGGGAAACATAGGCAAGCACACTGCGATTTTTCTGTGGGACAATCGGTTATTACAGACGAAAGCAGTGTGCGGTTCCTCACACCCTTTTTGCGCCGGTGCTTTTTGGCGCAAAAAGGAGAGATAGAGTGAGAAACAGCGACATAAGAAAATGCAGCATTGCATTTTCAGAGGAGCGTCGGTCTT
>JAZUQN010000051.1:0-9906 GCA_045605745.1 Eubacteriales bacterium | reverse complement strand
CTTATTGAGGTAGCGGACATAGAAAAGGTACTGGATGCTGCTATAAAATATTCTGCCGCAAGTGCTTCAGTTAGCGTTGTTGATACCGTTAAAATTGTCGATTCTAAAGGCTTCGCCATCCGAACAGAAGATAGAAATTTTGTTAAGCTTGCTCAAACCCCCCAAATTTTTTCTCGAAATCTCTATTCTGCTGCCGCATACACTGCAAAAGAAGAAGGCTTCGAAACAACCGATGACAATATGCTGGCAGAACGAATTGGTTACAAAGTCAAAATGGTTGAATGTAGTGCCGAAAACATTAAAATAACCCACCCGGATGATATTATCAGAGCTGAAAAGATCTTATCCGAAAGAAAAGAGAGGCTTGAGAAAAAATGTTCAGAATAGGTCATGGATATGATGTTCATAAATTAGCCGAGGGCCGAAAATTGATAATCGGAGGGGTGGATATTCCCCATGAAACAGGACTTCTCGGTCACAGTGATGCAGATGTGCTTGTCCACGCTGTTATGGATGCGCTTCTTGGAGCTGCAGCACTTGGTGATATAGGCAATCTTTTTCCCGATAACGAAGAAAAATATAAGGGCGCAGACAGTATAGAGCTTGCAAAAACAGTGGGTGAAATTCTTTCCGAAAAAGGATATAAAATATCTAATATCGATTCAACAGTCATCGCCCAAGCTCCAAAGCTGTCTCCATATATCATGGAAATGCGAGTAAATATTGCTAATGCTCTTGGTTTAGAGCTTAACGCTGTCAGCGTTAAAGCCACAACAGAAGAAAAGCTTGGATTCACCGGAAAAAAAGAAGGAATTGCCGCCCATGCGGTTTGTATTTTAACGAAAGACTAAAAAGCTTGGGCTGCCCAAAGCAGCCCAATATAAAAATCGTCACGCACTCCGGCAAAAATTTCTCACACGTCCCTGTTTTTTATATCCATTGCCGGCTACGCAACTGTCAATTTATTGCACACTAAATTATATGTGCACAATAAATTTCTTGTTACAAAATTCGTCGCTTTGCGACAAATCAGGAGGTAAAAAATGACTTTCATTTCCCCATCGGTTCTTGCTTGCGACTTTTCGCATCTTGCTGACGAAGCAATCAAAATGGAATCCGCGGGTGCAGATTATCTGCATCTTGATATAATGGACGGACACTTTGTACCAAACATCAGCTTTGGCCCCGGTGTTATTTCCTCCATAAGAAAGGTAAGCCGCCTTCTCTTTGATGTTCACCTTATGATCAGTGAGCCTTCAAAATATCTTGATAGCTTTATACGGGCAGGTGCTGATATCATAACACTCCATGTTGAAAGTGAAGGAAATATAGGCGAAATGATCGATTACATAAAGGATCATGATGTCAGGGCCAGCTTGGCTATTTCACCCGGCACTTCACACGAAGCTGTCCTTCCCTATCTTGATAAGCTTGATATGGTGCTTGTTATGACGGTTGAACCGGGCTTTGGAGGTCAAAAAATGATTCCCGAAACCCTTGATAAATGCCGTGCGCTTCGACGCGAAATAACAAAGAGGGGGCTTAAAACCAATATTGAGGTTGACGGTGGTATAAACGAAGAAAATGTTTGGCTTTGCTCCTCAAACGGTGCAAATGTTATCGTTGCGGGATCTGCAATATTCGGTTCACATAAGCCAAGAACCGTTATTTCAAAGATGCGTTCAGAGTGCGATTTACACCCCTTTGCAGGTTAATAGAAAATTCCATGTTCTTTCAATATTTTTTCGAGCTTATTTCTATTAAGCTCGCTTATTCTGCAAAGAGGAAGCCTAAATTCTTCTTTGCATTTTCCAAGCATTGAAAGCGCGGTTTTCACCGGTATGGGATTGACCTCGCTGAACATTGCTCGCATTAGAGGATAGTATTTTTTAAATAATGTATATGCCCTTAATGTATCGCCGCTTCTATAGGACATACATATTTCATGTATCTCTCGTGGGATAAGATTTGAAACCACCGAGATTGTACCAAGTCCGCCTATCGAAAGCGTCGGTAGTATCTGATCATCACTTCCGGTATAGATATCCAGATCATTCCCACATTCAAAAATCAGCTCTGCACAGGCAGTGATATCGGGACTTGCCTCTTTAACTGCAACTATATTATCAATTTTAGCTATCTCGCGGTAAACATCGAGCGAAATATTTACACAAGTTCTTGTTGGAACATTATAAACTATGATAGGCAAATCGGTATGGCTCGCTATTGCTCGATAATTCTCGGTTAATCCCAAAGAATTAGCTTTATTATAATATGGAGTAACAACAAGGCAAGCATCAACACCCATTTTAGTTGCTAATTCAGTCAGCCTGCAAGCCTTTTTTGTGTCATTACTGCCGCTTCCGGCAATGAGGGGAACTCGCCCTGCGTTTTTTTCAACTGCATACTGTATAAGTTCCTCGTATTCCCCCTCCGAAAGAGTCGAGGCTTCTCCGGTGGTACCGGCAACAACCAACGCATCGATAGAATTATTAATTTGAAAATCTATCATATTTCCAAACGCATCATAATCTATTTCACCTTCAACAAACGGTGTTACAAGCGCTGTTGCAGCTCCGATAAATATCGGTTTTGTTTTACTCATATTGCTCCTCCTATGCAATTAATTTAATTAAATTATATGCTGAGCTAAAGTCAAAAGTTACCAATCGAAAGGCAAAAATATGTCAGAAATTATTGTTAATCAAAAATCTCAAACAGACCTTAAAACAAGCGATTTTTTCTATGATCTTCCGGAAGAACGAATAGCTCAGCACCCAATGGAGCAAAGAGATCATTCGAGACTTATGGTTATAGATAGAAAAAGTGGAAATATTGAACACAAGCATTTTTATGATATCATTGATTACATTCACCCCGAGGATGTTCTGGTAATCAATGATTCAAAGGTTATCCCTGCAAGATTATACGGTCATGTTGAAGGCAGAGAGGATGCTTCAATTGAGCTTCTGCTTCTCCGCACTCGCGGACTTGACACATGGGAAACTCTTGTTAAACCCGGAAAAAGAGCAAAGATCGGTAATAGACTTGTTTTTGGTGATGGTCTGCTTTACGGTGAAATAATCGACATCGTTGAAGAAGGAAACAGAATTGTTAAATTCGATTATGATCACAGTGAACACTCAAATGTTTATGAAATCCTGCACAAAATAGGTCTCATGCCTCTTCCTCCTTATATAACCGAAAGATTATCTGATATCAGTCGTTATCAAACAGTATATGCAAAGGATGAGGGATCCGCTGCAGCCCCAACTGCCGGCCTGCATTTCACCCCTCAGCTTTTGAAAAAAATACAGGATAAGGGCTGCGCCATAGTTCCTGTTATGCTCCATGTTGGACTGGGCACTTTCAGACCTGTGAAAGCCGATCGAATCGACGAACATATAATGCACACTGAATTCATTTCGGTATCAGAAGAAAGCGCCAAGATCATCAACGAAAGAAAGGCTGCCGGTGGAAGAATTATTGCAGTTGGAACAACATCCTGCCGCACTCTTGAAAGCGTGGCAGATGATAACGGCATAATACATCCTATAAGCGGAGACACCGGCATTTTTATTTATCCAGGATATAAATTCAAAGCGGTTGATGCACTGATCACCAATTTCCACTTGCCGGAAAGCACACTCCTTATGCTCGTTTCAGCATTCTATAGTAGAGAAAAAATACTTGAGGCATATACAACTGCCGTGGAAAAAGAATATCGTTTCTTCTCTTTTGGCGATGCGATGTTTATTCAATAAAATCAAGAGGTCTTTTTCGATTGAAAAAGACCTCTTGATTTTATCCGAAAATGTCATCCTCTTCCATTTCGTTGTCGCCTTCTTCAAAGTCGTCAACCTTGCCTCTGAAGCGCATAATATCTGAATAGCTGATGCAATTTTCAATAGTAACTGTCCCCTCTTTTGCAAGCGCATCGCAAACGGTTGCGAGAGAAACAGATCTATATTCCTCCTTCTCACATTCGGAATAGAAAATAAATTCATTTCCGCTTCCATCTGAAACAACCGCATAGCCTCTTATGGTAACATCATCGTTATAGTTGTTCTCTTTGAAGTTCACAACAGTGCAATAATATGTAAGCAGATTGTTTTCTCTGTCAATCGAATGCTTTTTTATCGGGATTCCATTCTCGACGATAGTCATCATTACGACATATGTAAGTGTCGAATATTCGCCGTTCTTACCGCTCACCGTAAGCTCATCACCCTTATTTTGCAGCTTAGCGGAGGAAGCAAGAAGCGTTCCGTATTCAACAATTTCAAAGCCTTTATCCTCAAGCAAGTCAATCTTACTCAGATCTGAAATGAATTTAGATCTGAGACCGTTATAGCTATCCATTCTGACCTCATAACCTTTGAATGTAAGGAATGATATATCGGGAAGAACAGAGTAATCTATCTCTTTTTCGGTTTCAATATTTCTGAAAACAAGCCCATTATCAATTGCAAACTTTTGTGCTTCAGAACCCGAATAAGCGATGATCTTTATATTTTTTATATAATTTTTTGCTGTGCTTGATGTGTTATTTGCAAAGGCATATTCGGAAATTTCTGTATTCATGCCTAGAACTGTCAGTTCTTTGAGCGCCAAACAAGTATCAAAAGCTTCAGCCTCTATAGCCGAGACTCCTTGAGGGATCGTTATCGCAGTCAGCTTGGTATTTGCCTTGAAGGTCTCTTTCCCGATAATTCCTTCAAGACCTGAAAGAATATATTTTTTCGCCGCCTTTCCCTGATCGAAGCAATATGTTCCAATAGAGGTAACATATCTAAAATCCAGAGTACCTACAATAGGCTCATTTCCTTTGATGTAGACGGTTGAAAGCTTTGGGCAGGTCATAAATGCACCTTGCTCAAGCACCTTGAGATTTGGAGTTATTTCTACCGTTTCAAGATTTGTCATCTGATGGAAATCGTGTGAGCTTATCGTTTTTACGTTTTCTCCGATAATAACCTTTGTAATTTCGGGGTAATATTCATACCATGCAGATTCTGCATGCTTATTATAGGCACTTACTCCTGATTCAAGCAGTGAGCCTGTTCCGAATATTGTCAGGGTTCCGTCCTTATATTTCCAGTAAACACCATATCCGCATTTGCCTGCCGTTCCGAGACTCACATAGGCAATTGAATTAGTTTCTGCAAAATCATTTGCAGCCGATCCGTCATATCCCTCGATAATGATATCGGTAGAGCCGGAAAACGCATTGCTGTCAATATTTTCTATTGAGTATGGCAAGCTAACAACAGTTCCAATCTTAAGCGAAAGCGCACCGGAAGCAAGCTCTTTTATACCCTCGCTGATGTCAACTCTGTTAACATAGGAGGTATGATTATTCCAGCTCATTTGTGCATCTTCCATGTGACTTATATAAAGCACACCGTCATAAATAAGCCATCCGTCACCGTAATAAGTTACTGTTTCTTTGCTATAAACCCTTATTTCGGTTTGTGTGTCGTTAACTTTAACAGTTAATATTCCGTATTCAGTGCCTTCCGAATCTGGGAAAGAAAATGTAGTTTTTACCGTGTTATTTTTTATGTCATAATATGGAGTATAAACCGGATATGCTTCAAAAGTATTTAAATTATTCGTAACAGCAAAATCTGTCCAAAGATCACCGTTTTCATCAATGACCATAACAGAATTTTCGGAAGAAATATAGTTTTTGTATATAGCTCCCGAAAGCTGCTCAAGCGCTGTACTTACATTTAACGCTGAAGGATTTTCACCTATGCCTATAAGATATACCTTCGATTCCGGTTCCGATGCCATTTCAAGAACTGCTTTTGTTTTATTCTGCAGTTTTCCGAGATCGTAGATATAAAAAGCATAAGCATCAAGATCAAGAGCAGTTATTGTATTAAGTATTTCTTCCTTTGCTGCGACCACAGTTTCACTGTCAGTTAAATTTTTAACCGATAGAAATTCAAGCTTTATTCTCTTATCCGCTTCAGAAGAAGCAAACTCGACTGAATCATCAAAGCAAAGAGCTTCCATACCCGTTAAGGTTGTCCAAACATTCTGTATCACCTCAGAATATTCATCGGAAACAAGGAAAGCATCCTTGCCGAAATATATCATTTCGCCTTTAGACTTGCTTTGAGTAAATTCAATAGGATATGTTTTTGTATTGGAATGTGTCATTCCCTGCCTAAAGATCATGGAAACATTCGCATTCAGATTATTATAGATGGATTGAATTGCATACATGGGACAGAGAGTATCACCCGTGCCTGCGGTTATATTTATAATCTGTGCTTTCACTCTCTTTGCCATGAAAGCGGTGTCAAAATAACGCAATCCGTTTGCATATGTGGGGCGGAATGTTGATGATATCCTTATGGATGAAGTATTTCCCGCAACATCGGCAAACCACGGAACGGTTGCATATATTTTTGTAACTTCGGGAACAAGAGCCGCAACAGAGATTGCCTGAAAGCCCCCCTGGCTACTTCCTCTTGTGTAGATATCCTTTCCGTTCCAAAGTCCCTTCCAAGAGCTTATATCTATTTCATTAAAGGTCGTTTCGCCGCCTTCAGAACCAAAATATTTTTTAAGGAAACGCACAGCCTGAACGTCTCTTAGCAACATTCCTCTAAAATATGAAGTTTCCGGAAGCTCATTTTTTTCTGCTGAAAAACCGTAGTTTGTAAGTCCAAGTGCGGCAGTATCTTCATAATATGCGGCTTCCATGAGCTGTTCGATGCTGTGAGCACAAACAGAAAATGTTATATAATTTGCATTATGAGATTGTTCTGCAGTCTTAACGCCGTAACCATAATACAAAAGATTAAAACCAAGCGAGCCTTCGGAAGCATTCTTCGGAACAGAAAGAACGCCTGCAGTCCATGTTGCACCGGTTGAAACCGCCGAAGTATCTCCAATACAATTAACTTTTACAATATAAGCATTATAATTTGAGTTGGTAGATTCGATCTGCTCAAGATAAAACAGATCAGGAGCGCACCCATCAAGCATAGAGAGCTGATCCGCCCAGAACTCATCAAAATCAAGGGGCTCGGAGACTGTAGGCTGTATATTCGCTGCATCCGCAATGGCGCCGCCTTCAAATTTTGTTATGTTTCCTGCGGTCAGCACCTCTCTTGAAGCATTACAGGGCTGAACCACAAGACGAACTGCTCCTTTTGTTGAAACCGAGGTTTTTATTGTTGCAAATCCGTTTTCATCCGGAACGGTATATCCGCTTGAAGAGGCACCGTCATCGCCCCTGAGAGTATAATAAAAATACGGCGCTGTTATTTGTAAATCCTCTGCGTACAAGCTCATTGAAAATACCATTGTCTCGCTGATATCGTATTTTGTAAAATCTTTGTTTGTCTCGCCCTTGAAATATATCTTTGAATAGTCTGTCATCTCAAGGTCTGTTATGCTTTGAAGTCCTGCGGCAAAGGTGCCTATCACCATAACAGACGAAAGTGTCAGCAGAAGCAAAGTAAAGATTAAAATTTTTCCGGAATTTTTCATTTTAGTCTCCTTTTCATTTTTTATATATAAATTATATCACCCATGTAAAACATTCAAAATACACAAATCAAATCGAAATATATAAAAAATCACTTATTGAATTAAAAAAATGAGTCGATTAAATCGGATATAGTGAAAACTACAATATGGAGCAGGCCCCCGCCCTACGGTGAAACTTTCTTATGAGAAGCATCCCTTCCCTGTCCTTTTTATCAAAAACGGCGTTGTGTTATTAAACACAACGCCGTATGCTTTAATATTAAATTATTTAAGTTTTGCTTCCTTGAAAAGATTGTAGCCAAAATAATCAACATCAATACCCTTAATTCCGGACATAAGTACAGCCTTTTTTGTAAATACAATCGGGCAAACAGGAAGATCGTTCATCAAAAGCTTTTCAGCATCATGCAAAATAGAGGCTCTCTTGGAAACGCTCTTTTCAGCAAAAGCAGCATCAATAAGAGCAGTGTATTCTTCACTGTCATAACCGGTGATATTCTTGGCATCGGTGTGAGAATCAACGGTAAATGTCATATTACGGCCCGAATATGCAGCCGCAAAAGGGGCGAGCATAGAAAACGCATCAGTATCAAGCGCACTTATTTCAGTAAGAATAACATCAAAATTACCATCAACAAGAGCAGCATGATAATCATCATTGACAAAAGACTTTGTAGGCTTATTCTCACCCTGAAGAATAACATCAGTAGCACTCTTGGAAAGCTTAACTATACTAACCTTAAAACCAATAGACTCCCAAGCATCTTTAAGCATTTCAGCAACAGCAACATCCACCTCGTTATCAGCAACGGAAATAGAGAATGTACCACTAAATGTACCGGATTTGGTTGCAGTTGTCTCAAGGTAATCACCGCCAACCTTGCGGAAATCCTTATTGGCCTTTTTAACAGCAAAAACTCCCTCCGGAACAAGTGCGGTTGCGGCTTCAGCAAAAACGAGCTTTTCAGCAATAGCCTCTCTGTCGATAGCGGCAGAAAGAGCTTTGCGCGTTTCAGCGCTTGCGAAAATTTCGTTATTCAAATTGAAATAAACAGAAAAAGTTGAAAGCTGATCATAAACCTTTGCCTTTTTCTTATATTCAGCGCGGTTTTCAAGAGCAATATTGCCTACATAATTGATATCACCGTTTTTATAGGCCTCAATCTGTTCTGCAGGGCTCTTTGTATAATCAACAACAATACGATAAGGGGTTACAGACTTCTTGATGCTGTCTTTTTCCTTGTCTCTGAAATAATAAGAGTTTCTTTCAAGGGTAAGAGATTTACCATATTCAACCTCGCGCACTATAAAAGGACCACTGCAAAGAAGGGTCGTTGGAAGCTTGGCCCAGTCTTTATTATCGGAAACAGCATTTTCTCTCACGGGAACGAGGCAAGGGCTTGCAAGGTTATAAAGGAAATCCTTGAAATCAATAGGCTGATCAAAATCAATTTGAAGAGTATTGTTATCGATAGCGTAAACTCCTATATCGTCAACAGAACAATTACCGTTCTTAGCATCATAAGCATTTCTGATCTCATAAAGGAGAGCTGCAGCATCAGAAACGTTGTTTGGATCAAGCAGGCGCTTCCAAGCATAAAGAACATCCTTAGAGCTTACGATATTACCGTCAGACCAATAAGTTTCCTTAAGCTCAATTGTAATTCTGTAAATTTCCTGGTCATCATCATCTTCGATCTCATATTTCTTAACAAGATCTTTTTTAAGCTTACCATTATCGTCAACATAAAAAAGCCCTGAGAAAAGAAGTCTTGAAAACTGCAGTGCTTCCTTTGAACGATATGCGAAAGCGGGGTCAAAATCATAAACTTCGTTTTCAAGGTACATATTTATAGTTTCTCCGACATACTCATTGGGGTCATAAGACGAGCAACCCGCAAGAACAGGAATCACCATAAGTGCGCAGAGAAAGATTGCAAGCAAACGTTTAATCATAATTTTGGAAATCCTCCCATGAATAGAAAAAATGTAGTCAACACAAAATAGTGTTACAAGATATTATAACATTAAATCGGTTGATAATCAAGAAGTTGTCATAAACATAGAAAATCTTTGGATATATGCACAAAACCCGGTGTCAAAAATTGGTGATTTTGACACTCTTGTTCATTTTTCAAAAGTTCAACAGGAGTATAAATATGGATAGTTATGTAAGATCAGACCTTGCCCTCGAAAAAAAAATATCGGGGGAAAAAAGTGACAAAGTAACACTTAAACGAGAAGAACGTTTCGGAAATGCAACAGTTTCTGAGATCTTCTTTGAAACTGAAAGTGGGAAAACCAATTATATATCGATCAGCTCCGAAAAGCTTTGGCAAAATGAGGGAGAAGAACTTGACAACATAGCAAATCTTATAGCACTTGAAATAAGAC
>JAZUQN010000050.1:0-1788 GCA_045605745.1 Eubacteriales bacterium | reverse complement strand
TTCACCACAAACGAGACAGGAATACACTATATAAATCTAAATAATGCATCGGCAAACCTTTCTAATTGTCTTGCTCTTTTCGGAAACATTCAGATAGAGCTTGGCAATACGGCAACAGACTATGAGCCTTATATAGAGCCTGTTTCCGCTATTGCAGATGCAGAGGGAAATGCGGCAGGACTGAAATCTGCTTCACCCTCAATGACCATTATGACGGACAAGGCAGGCGCAGTGATAAGCTGCAAATATCAAAGGGACATGAACAGGGTCTATTCAGAGCTTGTAAATGCAATAATTAGTTTAGGAGGAAAAATTAATGTTTGATTTCAAAAAATTTGTTAAAAAAGGACTTATAAGAGCTATTGGCTCTATGGCGGACTATGCGGTGATGCTGAATGCCGCAGAATGGCACAAGAACGGCGTTCTCTCGGAGGAGGATCTTGCAGAGATCGAGGCTATCATCGATTCAAGGGATATCGAGGAGACAGAGGAAACGGTGACGGAATGAACCTTGCGTATATAGTCGCTCTTGTGGGCGAGATAGGAGTGCTGCTTTCGGTTATCATTCCTGTTATCGTGAGCGTAAGGAAGATCGCAAACGGTCAGAAATGCCAGCTTCGCAGTGATATGCTTCGCATCTATTATCACAACAAGGATGAAAAGAGGCTCAGACAATTTGAATATGAAAACTTCCTGATGCTTTATGAAGGCTATAAAGCCCTCAGAGGCAATTCCTTTATAGATAAGATATATGCAGAGATAAAAACATGGGATGTGATGACATGAAGAAAAAGACCGAGTTTTCAAAGAAGATCATTATTTTTATGACCGTCTTCACTCTTATAATAACAGGCTTTTCCCTTGCGATAATGTGGAGAACAGGAGATACATCTCCTCTTGCATATCTCATCCCCTCGGTTTTTGCCGAATATGCAACGGCAACGGGCTTTTATTATTGGAAAGCCCGTACCGAGAACAAGATAAAGCTGATGCGGATATATGGCAAAACAGCAGAAAAAGCATTCAATAATGAACGAAATTATTTTGATAACGGAGGTGTTTAATATGGGAATACTGAATTTTATTTTAGGCAATTGGGATAGCATACTGTTTATTCTCATTGCCCTGACCTGCCTCGGATTTCTTTATTTCAGAGGACACAAAAAGTGGGTTTATACCATTCTCTACAGCCTTGTGACCGAGGCTGAGCGGCAGTTTGGCAGCGGTACTGGTGAGCTGAAGCAGGCTTATGTTATAAAGCAGGTCTATAATGCTCTGCCTGCCCTTCTCAAAAGCTTTATTTCTGCCGAGCGGCTTGGAAAATGGGTTGATGATGCCCTTGTCACTGCTAAAAAGAAGTGGGCGGAAAACGGAAATATCAGCAATTACATAGAAAGCGCAAGGGAGGGCGGCAACAAATGATAATACCTTTTAAATGCAATAAGGTTAGGCTTACATCCGCATATGGGAACAGGGTGCTGAATGGAAAGAAGGAATTTCACGGCGGTTATGACATGGTGGGCGTTGGCTCCTCGGAGGTGGTTGCTGCCATTCCGGGCAAGGTGATCAGATCTCGCATCGTCACCGACAAAACAAACCCCACATGGCAGTGGGGCAATTATGTTTGTATAAGGGGCACTGACGGCCTTGATTATTATTACTGCCATCTTGCGTCATGCGCCGTTCAAGAGGGGCAGACTGTAAAGGCAGGTGACTGCATCGGCATTATGGGCAACACAGGCTATTCCTTTGGTGCGCATTTGCACTTTGAGGTGAGGCAAAACGGCA
>JAZUQN010000049.1:0-13274 GCA_045605745.1 Eubacteriales bacterium | reverse complement strand
AATTCCCGTTCATATGGTTGAAACCATCCACAAGGTCTCAAGATATTCAAGACAGATGATGCAGGAGCTTGGAAGGGAAGCAACTGCCGAGGAAATTGGCGAAAAAATGGGCATGACTGCCGAAAAGGTCAGAGAAATTATGAAGTTTTCTCAGGATCCCGTTTCCCTTGAAACGCCTATTGGTGAGGAAGAGGACAGTCATCTTGGTGACTTTATTCCGGATGAGGATACTCCTGCACCTGCTGATGCTGCGTCTGCAACAATTTTGCGCGAGGTTATAGAAAAAGAGCTTAATACTCTCACTCCAAGAGAAGCTCACGTTATAAGGCTGCGTTTTGGGCTTTATGACGGTCGCTCACGCACCCTTGAAGAGGTTGGCAAGGAATTTGATATAACTCGTGAGAGAATACGCCAGATTGAGGCAAAGGCTCTTCGTAAATTACGCCATCCAAGCAGAGCCAGACACTTAAAGGGATTTCTTGATTGATTGACGGTTTTTGGAAGTTAAATCAAAAAATCTATTGACATATCTCGCTAAATGATGTAAAATATTAGGGATGTAAATATCTATTTTTTCTAAGGAGTTGCTTTAAATGAAAAGAATTATTAGTTTGATGCTTTGCCTTCTTATGCTTGTGCCCATGATGGCTTCCTGTTCTAAGGATGAAGAGCTTGACACAATTGAGACGGCAACAAGAGAAACTGTTACTCTCGGTATGTATGTTATCACAGAAGAGGGCACAACAGAGGAAGCTGCTCAGGCAGTTGAAGATGCTATAAAGATTCTTGTTAAATCAAAATATACAACAAATCTTGAAATTGAATTTATAACAGCAGATAAATATTATGATGTTGTTGAGGATAAGCTTGTTGCTATGAAAAAGGGTGCTTCTTCTGCTCCTGCAACCGAGGCTTCATCCGGTGACGAAACCGAGGCTGTGACAACTGCCGCAACCATCATAAATGAATATGGTGTAACTGAGCTTAGATATCCTGAGCTTGGCGAGAATCAGATCGACCTTTTCATGATCGCTGATTATGATAAGTTCCTCCAGTATGTAGATGCAGGTCACCTTTATAATCTTGATGACACTGTTAAAAATGCTTCCAAAAAGCTAAGTGACTACATATATCCAAGCATTTTGCAGTCTGCTCAGGTTAAGGGCTCTTATTATGCTATTCCCAATAATAAGCCTGTTGGCGGTGAAAGCACCTTTATGATCATAGATAAAGAGCTTGCGGCTGAATATAAGCTTGATGTTAAAAAGATTACTTCGTTCTATGATGAGAATCTTGCAAATTTTCTCAATTGGGTTTCAGAAAATAAGACCGATGTCACTCCCATTGCCGGTGCTTATGATAAGCTTAACGCAACATATATGAATTATGGTGATCGTGCATTTGTTGATGAATTTTCCCTTGTTGGTACATATGGCAACGGTGTGATTTCTGAGGCTAAGGATATTTTTGCTGATGGAAATTATACTGGGGAGCTTCTCTATATTGCTGAGCTATACTACAACGGAGTGTTTGGTGATGAGAATGCAGAAAATTTTGCCACAGCAATAAAGACCGGTGATATAAGTGCTATGGCTGAGTATTCCGATGATTATGAGATAGTTGTTCTTGATTCTGAGGCTAAGCCTGCAAGCGAGCTTTGCTCATCAATGTTTGCGGTTTCTAAGTATACAACAGAGCTTCCTCGTGTAATGGAGGTTATTACCCTTCTTAATACAAGCAGTGAAATTCGCAACCTGCTTCAGTATGGCATCAAGAATGTGAATTATGAGTTGGATGAGGAAACAGGTGCGCTTCGCCGTATGAACAATGAATACATGATGGACATTTATAAGACAGGAAATGTTTATATGGCTTATCCCGAAGAGGGAATGCCCCTCAATATTTGGGAGATGTCAAAGAAGCAGAATCTTGCAAGTGGCACATATGTTTCTGATGTGTTTGGCGGTTTTGCTGTTCCTGAAAATACCCCTGAGGAGCTTGATCCTGAATCAGGAGAGGTTACAAAGGAAGCATTTACGGTTGATGAGAGCGCAGCCAAGGAGCTTGCAAAGGCTTCTGCCGAGCTTTTGAATGACCTCAAGAGCGCTGCTACATATGAGGAGTTTGAGGCGCTGGTTAAGGGTGCTTCAGAAAAGTATGCTGATGTTATAGCAGCATTCCTTAATACTGAAAACGCAAATACTCCTTATGCTCTTTATAAGGCACAGTAAGATGTTTTGATTTTTTAAAGGGACTGCAAACGGCAGTCCCTTTAATTATTCAGAATAATGATGACGAGCCGGGCAAACAATATATAAAAATTTAAAATCGGAGTAAAACATGAAATATACGCATATTATTTGGGATTTTAACGGCACGATACTTGATGATGTTGACACGGGAATTAAAAGTGTGAACACGCTGCTCAGAGAAAGGCATCTTCCAACTATTGATAGCGTTGCTGATTATCATGCGGTGTTCGGATTTCCGGTGGTCGATTATTACAAGCGCCTTGGCTTTGATTTTGAAAAGGAGCCCTATGAAATAATTGCTCCCATTTGGGTTGAGCAATATTTAATAAACGTAAAAAAAGCTAAGATTTTTGATGATGTTAAAAGCACTGCAGACGCCTTTAGAAAAATGGGGTTAAAGCAAATAGTTTTGTCTGCTTCTGAATTAGATATGCTAAAAGGGCAGCTCTCTGCTCTTGGACTCGGAAACACCTTTGATGAGGTTTTTGGCCTTGATAATTTTCATGCATCAAGCAAGGTTTATTTGGCAGAACAATGGCTTATGGGCAACAGTGGCGCAAAGGCTTTGATGATCGGAGATACGGTTCATGATGCAGAGGTTGCTGCAGCAATTGAAGCCGATTGTATTCTCGTTGCAAGGGGCCACCAGTCAAAAGAAACGCTTATAAGGAGCGGCTATCCTGTTGTTGACAGCTTGGAAGAGATTATTAGTGGTGGATTTCTTAGTTAAAATAAAAAGCTTGGTACTGATTTTTTCAATACCAAGCTTTTTATTATATTTTAATTTGCAACTAAATCAATGTTATTTTGAATAGCATAATGCTCAGCATAAGAGCCTTTTTTGCAGTGTATCACAACATTGGGGGAAGCACTGAAAGCATCTTTTGCTATTTGTGTCACTGTGGTGGGTATGTAAACCACAGTCAAATTATCACAGCCACTCATTGCTTCACTGTTTATTTGCCTAATTCCCGATGACAATCTAACCTCATTTAGCTCTGCTATATCCGAGAAGGCTCTGCTGCCAATAGCTATAACATCTACGCCGTCGATATATCTTGAAACACTGATCTTGCTCGGTGCTCCGTCATAGCCTATAACCGTGATTTCCGAGTTGTTAAAATCAAGCAAAAGATTATTATCTTGCTGGCTTATTATTTCGTCACTGTCAATATCATCATCAGGCTCATCGGTGTCCTCCGGCTCGGCTGAGGTTTCGGGCGTTTCAGTTGTTTCGGGGGTGCTAACGGTGTCGGGGGATTTTGTTGTATCAGCAGGCTCTGTTGTGTCCGGAGTTTTTTCGGTATCTTCGGGCTCTTGTGGAGGCTCTGTTTGGTCATTTTCGGTGTTGCTTTCGGATTCGGGAACGCTGTCAGAAGAAACAGGCTCATCATTTGTTTCTATTGGTAACGGTGAAACATCTCCCGAATCAATTGGCTCGGTGCCATGGGGCTGAGTATCGGGTTCAAGTATGCTTTGGGTGTCTGTGCTTGGAGCTCCTGCTGTGAAAATTAAACTGTCAAGACATCCCGAAAGAATGCAAATTGCAGCAATAACAATGATCAGCATAACGGCAAAGGCTGCAAAATATGCTCTGTAACCAATATCTGTTCCTGTTGTTTTCTTTGACATTTAAATATCGTCCTTTCTATATAGCTTTTAGTTCATTATAAAATAAAGCATTCGATCTGTCAAGGAAATTAATACTAATTGATAGAATTTTGAAACATTTGCCCTTGATAAAGATTATTTTCATACATTTTTCGATCAATGTCATTAAGTATGGTGACTTTTTTTCTGCTCCAATCGGGCGCAAGAAGAGAAGCGGACATACCGTCTCCGGTTAGTCTACCGATAACCACATCCTCAGGCAGAAGAGTGAGCGCACGACAAACCGTATCAATGTAAGCTTGCCTCTCCATTGGCTCATACATTCCGTTATTATAAATTTCTGCCATTTTGGTGCCCTCAATGATGTGAAGAAGATGAATTTTTACCTGATTTGGATGAAGCCTTGCAACTTCTTTGACACTGTTTAGCATCATGTCCTCGTTCTCGCCGGGTAATCCAAAGATAAGATGTATGCAAGTTGTCACATTTGGGGCGTTTTTCTTGAGACGATTATATCCCGCCTTAAAATCATCAAATGTGTGTCCGCGATTTATAAATGAGGCTGTTGAATCGTGTACCGTTTGAAGTCCAAGCTCAACGGTTATGTCTGTTCGCTCTGAGAGTCGGTTTAAATATGCTATTACATCATCACATAGGCAATCGGCTCTTGTGGCTATGCTTATCCCAACAACATTCGGAAGTGAAGCTGCCTCTTCAAATTTCTCTTTAATTACGCTTAGAGGAGCATATGTATTGGTGTGCGCCTGAAAATATGCAATGCATCTATCAGTGCTCCATTTTGACGACAGTTTTTTACGAGTTATATTAAATTGATCTGTGATTGAAAGTGTAGGTGGTTCTGCAAAATCTCCGCTGCCTCTGCCCGAGCAGTATATGCATCCGCCATAGCCACATTTTCCATCAATGTTTGGACAGGTGAAGCCTGCATCAAGGGGGATTTTTGCACATTTGCCGCCATATTTTTGCTTCATATAGTAATCATATGTGTAATACCTCTTATTAGAGTTTGAATAGGGAAATGGATTTGATATGCTTTGTCTCATGTTGACCTATCTCCTATGAGTGATATGGGGCTGTCTCAAAAAAGCGACAGCCCCAAAAATTATTTAATTTGCAAGCAGTTTTTCTGTTGCAGCCAGCTTTAGGCAGCAAACGAAAACTTCCATGGCTGCTACCAGCTCTTCGTCTGAAGGGAAGGTTGGTGCTATGCGGATATTTCTGTCTCTTGGATCATTTCCATATGGGAAGGTTGCACCGACCGTTGTAAGAGTTACGCCGGCATCTTTTGCAAGCTCATATGTTCTCTTTGCACAGCCATCCATTGTGTTGAGGCTGACAAAATAACCGCCAAGAGGATTGGTCCAATCAGCAATTCCTGCTTCTCCAAGCTCCTCACCAAGAATTTCAAGAACTGTCTCAAACTTAGGTCTGATAAGGTCAGCAAGCTTCATCATATGATTTCTGATGTTCTCCACATTCTTGAAATATTTAACGTGTCTTATCTGATTGATCTTATCAAAGCCGATGGTCTGAATACCCATTATTGGCTTGATCTGCTTGAGATTATTAGGGCTGGAACCAAATATGGCAACGCCGGAGCCGGGGAAGGATATCTTTGAAGTTGAGGCAAAGAAGAAAATCATATCCTCATTGCCGTGCTTTTCTGCTTCGGCATAAATGTTGAGCAGCTCATCCTTTTTGTCAGGATAAAGATCGTGAACGATATAAGCATTATCCCAGAAAATTCTAAAATCGGGAGCTGCGCATTTAAGAGCCGCAAGGCGCCGAACAGTATCATCAGAATATGTGATGCCCTCGGGATTAGAATATTTTGGACAGCACCAGATGCCCTTGATAGAAGGATCGTTTGCTACATATTTTTCAACTGCATCCATATCCGGGCCTGTGGGCGTCATATCGATCGTGATCATTTCAATGCCAAGAGATTCGCATATTGCAAAATGACGGTCATATCCTGGAGCAGGACATAGGAATTTAACCTTATCAAGCTTGCACCAAGGCTTTTCGCTTCCGTAAACTCCATATAGCATAGCTCTTGCCATTGCATCGTACATAAGGTTAAGACTGGAGTTTCCTGCAACGATAATGTTGTCATCCGGAACGTCAAAAAGCTCTGCAAAAATTCTCTTTGCTTCGGGAATACCCTCAAGAAGGCCGTAGTTTCTGCAATCTATGCCGGCTTCTGAGCGGCAATCCTCACTTGTTGCAATGACATCAAGCATTCCTTCAAGCATATCGAGCTGTTTTTTGCCCGGCTTGCCTCTCGAAAGATCAAGTGAAAGACCAAGGTTTTTATACTTTTCATACTGCTTTTGCAGCTTAAGATTGAGCTTTTCAAGCTCCGGGCGAGAAAGTTCGGTATATTTCATAAATAAAAATCCTCAATTGACATTTTAGAATTCCGCATTGCCTGTTGTTCTTGGAAAAAGCTCAACATCGCGGATGTTGGTTATACCTGTAATATACATGATGAGTCTCTCAAAACCAAGACCAAAATCGGCGTGCTTTGTTCCGCCGA
Organism: Eubacteriales bacterium; assembly: GCA_045605745.1. GTDB lineage: Bacteria > Bacillota > Clostridia > Oscillospirales > CAG-272 > SIG710. Next base: position 6,851 of record JAZUQN010000049.1, on the reverse strand, counting down.
ATTTGCGGAGTCCAAGATACCACCAATAGTCTTTTTCATCAAGACCGAAATTATGGAGTGCTTCCATCAGCATATCCAGTCTTTCTTCTCTCTGTGAACCGCCGATGAGCTCACCAACGCCGGGAACAAGCATATCCATTGCGGCAACGGTCTTTCCGTCATCATTGCGGCGCATATAAAACGCTTTGATCTCGCGGGGATAATCGGTGACAAAAACAGGCTTTTTAAATATCTGCTCTGTGAGATATCTTTCGTGCTCTGTTTGCAGGTCGATGCCCCATTCAACGGGATATTCAAATTTGTGGCCACTTTCCTTAAGAAGCTTAACAGCCTCTGTATAGGTGACTCTGCCAAAATCGCTGTTTACAAGATCGGTAAGTCTCTGAAGAACCGTTTTATCTATTCTTTGGTTAAAAAATTCAAGCTCACGAGGACACTGCTCCATCACATATCTGAGAACATACTTAACCATGTCCTCTGCGAGCTTCATGTCATCCTCAAGGTCTGCAAAAGCGATTTCCGGCTCAACCATCCAAAATTCTGCAGCGTGCCTTTGTGTATAGGAAACCTCTGCGCGGAAGGTTGGACCAAAGGTATATATGCTTCCGTATGCAAGAGCCATACACTCTGCATTAAGCTGACCTGAAACGGTGAGGCTTGCCTTTTTGCCAAAGAAATCCTTTGTGAAATCAACCTCTCCGTCCTCTGTGAGAGGAGGATTTTTAGGATCAAGCGTTGTTACGCGGAACATTTCTCCTGCACCTTCACAATCTGAGCCTGTGATAAGGGGAGTTTGCGCATAAACAAAGCCTCTGTCCTGGAAGAATTTATGAATGGCGTAAGCCGCAACAGATCTGACTCTGAAAACTGCATAATATGTGTTAGCTCTCGGACGAAGATGAGCAATCGTGCGCAGATATTCGGGAGTGTGACGCTTGTTTTGAATAGGATAATCGGGAGTTGACTTGCCCTCAACCTCAACAGCGCTTGCGTGAAGCTCAAAGGGCTGCGGAGCATCTGGAGTCATGACAAGAGTACCCTTAACTATGAGAGCTGCGCCGATATTCTGAGAAGCGATCTCTTTATAATTTTCAATTTTGGAGCTTTCGATAACGACCTGCAAATTGGTGAAGTAGCTACCGTCATTAAGCATAATAAACCCAAATGCATTACTTGTGCGGATATTTCTTGCCCAACCCGCAACTGTGATTTCCTTGCCTTCATAATCGGCAGGAGCGGTGAAGATAGATTTCAGAACTACTCTGTCCATGATTGATCCTCCTTTATGGAATATGTTATACTGAATTAAAATATTGTGCGACTTGCAAAATTGCAAGCTGTCAATTGTACAACAGAAATATTATACACATATAGTCACATGATTACAATACATACTCTATATTTTTAACTTTATCGAGGTATTTTGTTTACATATTATTCTCATTTTCCCAAAAATGTTCAACGACTTTTGCAAGTTCTGACGGAGAACTTGCAAAAATCATGTTTTCCCAGTGCTCCGGAAACAGGCTTTTATATTGTGGAGTTTCATACCTGTCGTCAATGAGAACAACAATTCCCCTGTCACTTTCTCTTCTTATAACTCTTCCTGATGCTTGAAGCACTTTATTCATACCGGGAAATGTGTAGGCATAATCATACCCACGTTCATATTTCAGTTCATAAAAATCACGAATAATATTAAGCTCGTTTGATAGCTGCGGCAATCCAACGCCAACGATAATACTGCCGATAAGGCGGCTTCCCGGGAGGTCAACGCCCTCTGAAAAGCTGCCCCCAAGAACGCAGAAGCCAATTCTCAAAACATCATTGTCATCCTTAAAAAAGTCGAGAAAATGCTCCTTTTCTGCGTGATTCATTCCTCTTTTTTGAACGATAATATTAACCGCAGGAAAGCGCTTGTTGAAATGATTTACAACCTGTTCCATATAGCTATATGATGGGAAATATGCAATATAATTGCCTTTTTTGGGCAAAATGGCGGCCGCTATGCTGGTGGCAATCTTTGCTGAGCTTTTCTCTCTGTCCGAGTGCCTTGTGCTGACCCCCGTCATTGCGCAAAGGCACAGATTATTCCTCTGAAATGGAGATGGAAGAGAAAGGGATAAGGCCTTCTCTTTGCCGCCGAGAACATCAATGAAATAGTCGATTGGTGTCAGCGTTGCAGAGAAAAGTACCGATGCGCAAGCCCTATTCATGCATTCGTTTAGCACTTCCGATGGGTCTATGCAATATGCTTTAACCGTTATGTCTCCGCCCAAAACTAACACATAAGTTCTGAAATGCTCATCATAATAATCTAAAATCTTCAGATAGGCTTTTATGTCTCTTATAAGGTCATAAAGAATGTCCGAAAGAGGGGCATCCGGATTACGTTTTGAAAAAAGATCGAGTGCAGAAAGGAATTTTTCAAGAGCTTCGTTGAATTTTGACAGCGAATTCGTGCTGAAATAAAAACCTTGCTCGTTTCCTTCGGTGTCTTTTGAAAGATTGTCAGCGCAAAGCTTTTTTTGTGCTGCAAAAGCTCTCATGATTTCTTCAAAAGCTGAAGTCAGCTTATCCTCGTCAATTGGAATTTGGGAATAATAGCCCCGGAAGGTGGAAAGGGAAAGCTCTGCGGAATACATTTCTCTTGCTCTGTCTGCAAGATTGTGAGCCTCATCTGTCAGAAAAACATAATTATCGCTCTTGTTTTCGGAAATCTCTCCGAAGTATCTGCGAAGCTTGACCATTGGGTCAAAAACATAGTTATAGTCACAAATGATAACATCGCAATGCTCGCTCAGATCAAGAGAGAGCTCATATGGGCAGATATTATGCTTTGCGGCAACTGAAAAAATTATGCGCGGTGTATATCCGTTTGCTGTGTGGAGAAGTTCATAAAGAGCATCATCAAGGCGGCTGAAATACCCTCTTGACATTTCACATTTGTCGGGTGAGCAAAATGAACTGACACGCTCACCGGACATCTTTGCTATAGCATTTGAGCATAGCTGTTCTTTAGGATTAAGGATCATCACCTTAAGCGAGGCACCTGCTTCAAACATTTTTTTAACGGCAGAAAAAGCCTCTCTTTTTGTGCTGGCTTTTGCTGTGAGATAGAATATTTTGTCACAAAGTCCGCTCCCCAGTGCTTTAACTGAAGGGTATAGGACAGAAATGGTTTTTCCGATTCCTGTTGGAGCTTGGGCGAAAAGACGGGAGCCATCGTGAATGGCTCGGTAACATTCTTCAATAAGCTCTCTTTGACCTTTGCGCATTTTCCCAAATGGGAAGCGCATAGCGCTGATGGAATCTTTGTCTTCTGTGGCCCGATGGATGCACAGCTTAGCAAATCGTTCAAGCTTTACAAGACGGCTAAAAAACTCTCTTGAGAGACGAGAGGCAGAATAAACGTTTTCTATAACTCTTATTTTTTCAGTGTCTATATTTAAAAGTATCAGCCGCAAAACTATTTCTTCTGCCTGAAACTTTGAGGCTGCCATATGCGCAATGCAAAGACTTTTTGAAAGGAAAGCAGGATCAGGCGACATGGCAAATTGCTTGCCACGAGTGGGGTATATTGAATAAACGATAAAGCTATTATCTTTTTTTAGAATTCCATCAGCTTTTCCGCTGATTTCATAATGTATTCCGCTAACCGAAGCTGTAAACAGCAGATCTACATCGGCGGTGAAGAAAATGCCAAGCTCTGCGGCAAGGCTGTCTCGATATTTTTCTCTTGCATATTCGCCTTTTGAGCTGTTTTTTGATGAAAAGCTGCCTTGCTTTTCTGACATTTCTTCAACTCTGAGTTCTATAGCTGCCCTGTCTTCGCAATATCGCATTTTCTCGCCTCCTCTCACACACTGACTCAGTATATTTTATCATATAAACAGATACAAGTCAAGGCTGTTCTGCCGATAGGCAGAACAGCCTTGATCTATGTACATTTACGGCTTCCAGGTTGGGCTCCAGGCTTCATCTTCTTTAAGCTGTTTTCTGAAGCCTACTATATCTGAATAGCTTTTTGAATCTTCACTTATGCTTCCGTTTTGGAAAAGCCTATCGCAAACCTGACCGATATTCACTATTCTATATTCCTCGTTTGGATAATCTGAATATAGCACATATTCATTGCCCTCATAATCTGCAATGATGGCATATCCTCTTGAATAAAGCTTTTTTTCAAAATTAGAGATGGTGAAATTTGTAACGGTGCAGGCGTATTCGATGCTGTCTTCTGAATTTTTGATAAGGCTTCCGCAAATGCCTGTGTCCTTTTTCCAAATGGCCTTTTGCCAACCATAGGAAACGGTTTCATAATCTCCGTTTTCTCCAATTTCGTATGTAAGAACATCACCGTTTTTTGTCAGTAGCTCATAGGACGCCATTAATGTGCCGTATTCTATCACCTCATAGCCATCCTTTTCTATCGTTGGCATTTGTATCAGATTCACAGAGAACATTGCTCTCAGTCCATTATATTCTGATTCTCTGACCTGATAGCCATCAAATGCAAGAAAAGCAGCGGCACTATCCGGCAAAATGATTTCGCTTGGCACAGTACTGTCATTTGCGCTTATCGCAGTGAAAGCCGAGATGGCCAGTATGATAAGGCTTAGAGAAAGACATATTAATCTAATTTTCATAAATACTCCTATACATAATCATATTCGTCTATCGGGCCGGTACTTTCTGAAATTTCTTCAATCGTCATAGTAAATTTTGTGCGCTCTGCCTGTGCACCTTTAAATTCCACAATATAATCAAGATATATCTGACCTTTTCCTTTGAGCTGATTTTCAACCTTTAAGGTGTAAATGCAAAGCTCAAAGGGCATTATCGGGGTTTCGTATATACAAATGTGACGCTTCATTGGTTCAAATACCATTGCTGTTGTCACACTTCCGTCTCTGAGCATAGTTACAAGCTCGGGGGATTTTGTATCAAAGGAAAGCGTGGTCGTTGCACCCTCCATACCCGTAAGCTCGCTTTCGCTGTATGTTATTTTTATGCGTCCATCCTCTTTTGAAAGATATCCGTAGGTGGTAAGCTCCATAGGGTCACCTTCTTCTGAATGTTCTAACGGAGATTCGTTTACGACTTCTTCATCCGGATCTTCGATCATATCGAATAGCTTGCTTACAAGATCCTTTGAAAGCTCATATTGCTTAGAAAAAATTTTAATCTTAATTTCCTTTTCCATTATAAATCTCGCTTTACAGTTTTATTCAATGTTAAAATAAGCTTTGCATGGCAATAATATTTTTATAATATTTCGGGAGGAGCAAAAGTGAAAAAGATACTTAAAAGAATATTGGCATTTATCAATTTGTTGCCGATAGATGTGCAAACAGCCGTTGCTTTTTTTATAATGTCGGCCGTTGTTTTAACAGCATCGCTTTATGGCCTTGGACATATATTCAAAAGCTATGAAGAGCCTGCCACGGTTCAGAATGCGATATGCGAAAAAATCGGACTTGAACCATATATAAAAAATCAGAATGCCGCACTTGGGGTATCATCGCATATAAATGAATATGAGAGTGATGAGAGGAGACTTTATCTGCTTGCAAGAGCCATTGAAAAGGCTGTTCCAAACGAGAGCTATGTTATAAAAGTCTCCTTTGGGGCCGTGCTTTTAAATCGGGTGCAGGATGCTGCTTTTCCGGGGTCGCTTGCTGCAGTTATAAGGTCTGCCGGGCTTTTCCCCGATGATATTGAGGCTGAGCTGCCGGAGAGAACGCTTCACGCAGCTCGCGATGCACTGCTTGGAGTTGACCCAACTCTTGGCGCACTTTATGTTATATATGTAAATGATGAGAGATACAATGAATTTTCTGAGCGCATTACTGCAATCTATGGAAGCTTTGCATTTTCGAGTTAGATTATACACTATTTTTCAAGCTTTGTCAATCATATATTGATTGACAAAGCTCTTTTGGTGTGCTACAATAAATATGCATTTCTCTGAGTGGAGGTCAAATTGAAAAAGTATAACAAATTTCTTGATATTATTATTGCAATTTCTGCTTCATTTATGTTTATAAATTATCTTCTTTATCTTTTCAAGCTGTTTATTTGGAGCGAAGGCGTTTTGCCTTATATAGTTTCATTTTCGGTTGTGATATTTATACCGCTTATCTTCATCTTGAACAGGCGAGGAATCCTTGGCCGCATTTTTGGCAAAGCATATTTGGTTTTGAAAAGTATTTTTGCTTTTGGCATTTTATTCTATATGACCAGCTTCATTTTTCTCTGCGTATATATATTTGCTTTCTCACATAATTCTCCCAAAATATCTGATTTGCCAAAGAATACATATGTTGTCACTCTTGGTGCAAAGGTTGAGGCAGGAGGAAGACCCGGCAAGATATTAAAAAGAAGGCTTGACACTACTTATGATATTTTGCGCTCAAGGGAGGATCTTCTTTGCATTGTAAGCGGAGGACAGGGAAGTGATGAGCCGATAAGCGAAGCGGAATGTATGAAAAAATATCTTGTCTCGTTGGGAATCGACGAAGACCGCATAATTATGGAGAGCAGTGCACGAAACACTATACAAAACATAGAAAATTCTTTAGATCTGCTCAGTGAAAGAGGCGGCTATGGTGGCTTTGCGGTTGTGACAACAAATTTTCATATTCCGAGGGCAGAATATCTTTGCCGCCGCATAGGAGTTGATGAGGATAAGGCGTTTTTTTACAGTGCTCCTGACACTGGAAAGTTTATGCTTTACACAATTTTGGTGAGAGAATATATGTCATATTGTAAGCTCTTTCTTTTAGGTACATAATCGGAAAATCAAAAAAGGACAGGCTGAGACAAATCATCTCAGCCTGTCCTTTTTT
>JAZUQN010000048.1:0-23715 GCA_045605745.1 Eubacteriales bacterium | reverse complement strand
CCGACTTCTTCGCAAGTATATTATGTCCGGCGTCAGCCGAAGCGGAATCAAAGGTTAATAGGCGAATTTATCGTCCTGTAACATAAATTAAAATCAGAAAGGATTTTCAACATGAAAAACAGAATTTTGGCGTTTCTCCTTGCGCTGGTTATGCTTCTCAGCATGACAGCATTGTTCGGATGTGGCGGCACAAAGGCTCCACAGGCCAGCTTTGAAGTGCCCGAGGTCGGTTACGACGGCAGTGCGGTTACTATTTATTTTGACCACACAATGGGCTCAAACCTCAGAGAAGTTCTCGATCTTTATATCGCAGAATTCAACAAGCTTTATCCCAACATCACCATCGTTCACGAGCAGGTTGGTAACTATGACGATGTTCGTGACAACATTGCAGTTGAGCTTACAGTTGGCAATCAGCCCGACATCGCTTACTGCTATCCTGACCACGTAGCTCTTTATAACATTTCAAAGCGTGTTGTTCCCCTTGATTCTCTTATCGATAGCAAGATCGAGGTAACTCGTGCAGACGGAACAAAGGAAGTTCTCGGTCTTACAGATGAGCAGAAGGCTGACTTTATCGCTGGCTACTATAACGAAGGTAAGCAGTTTGGCGATGGCCTTATGTACACACTTCCTCTCAGCAAGTCAACAGAGGTTCTTTATTATAACAAGACATTCTTTGAAGCAAACAATCTCTCTGTTCCCACAACTTGGGATGAGCTTGAGGCTCTTTGCGCAGCAATAAAGGATATCGATCCCAATTCTATCCCTCTTGGCTATGACTCCGAATCTAACTGGTTTATCACAATGTGCGAACAGCAGGGCTCTCCCTACACAAGCGCAACAGGCGAGCACTTCCTTTTTGATAATGAGGACAACCGTGCTTTTGTAAAGAGATTCCGCGAGTGGTATAAGAAGGGTTATATCACAACTCAGGAAATTCTCGGCTCTTACACCTCTGAGCTCTTTAAGAGCGAGGATGGAACAAGAAGCTATATGTCTATCGGTTCCTCCGCAGGTGCAACTCACCAGCGTCCTACAAAGGGCAGTGATGGAAATTATCCTTTTGAAGTTGGCATAGCTACAATTCCTCAGGTTAATGCTGAAAAACCCAAGGTTATTTCTCAGGGACCGAGCATTTGTCTCTTCCAGAGCGAGAATCCTCAGGAAACCGTTGCAGCTTGGCTCTTTATGAAGTATCTCACAACAACAGTTGAGTTCCAGGCTGAATTTTCTATGGCTTCCGGTTATGTTCCGGTTCTTAAGTCTGTTGCTCAGAACCCCGTTTATGCTGACTTTATAGGCAAGGCTGACGGTGGCGATTACATTTCTGCTCTTTCTGCAAAGATCTGTCTTGAGCAGGAAAGCGCATATTACACATCTCCTGCATTTGTAGGTTCTTCTGATGCAAGAAGTGCAGTTGGACTTCTTATTCAGACCTGCCTTGTTGAACCCGGTGACAATGTTGATGCTATTCTTGACAAGGCATTTAAGGATGCTCTCGTTACTTGCAGAGAAGAAAATTGATAGTAGTTTCTATAATTTGTTAAACAGTTTATGAAAAAAATTAAAATAATCCTGCTTTCAGTGCTGACACTGGTTATTATTCTCTCTGCATTCGGCTGTGGGAAAAAGGAGATTCCGGATGTCGGCACAGGCGAGGACAAGTCTGTTAAAACGGCTGATTACGCCGAGGACTTGAAGCTTAATATGGCTTCGTTTACGCTAAAGCAGGAGGTTACCGTTAAGAATTTTGTTGACGGAGACACGGTACACTTTAATGTTCCCGAATCTGTGATGGAGGGTGGAGTTTTAAAGGCAAGATTTCTTGCCATAAATACCCCCGAGTCTACAGGAAAGATAGAGCCTTATGGGAAAGCGGCTTCAAATTTCACAAAGAATGCGCTAAAGGATGCAGAGTCGATCATAATCGAGTCTGATAGCGATAAGTGGAACGCAGATTCTACCGGAAACAGATATCTTGTTTGGGTTTGGTATAGAACATCAGATATGGCTGACTATAGAAATCTGAATGTAGAGATTTTACAAAGCGGTCTTGCCATTGCATCAAATTCCAATAATAATATCTATGGCAGTATTTGCACATCTGCTCTTGAGCAGGCTCGTTTGCAGAAGCTGAATGTGTTTTCCGGTGTCAAGGACCCCGATTTCTATGACGGAGCTGCTGTTGAGCTCACATTAAAGGAGCTTCGCACAAATATCGAGAGCTATAAGGACATACTTGTTGCCTTTGAGTGCGTTATAACCTCAAATCACAGCGACACGGTTTATGTGGAGCAGTATGATGCGGAAACCGATATGTACTATGGCATTTCGGTGTATTATGGCAATAGCGGTGTCGGCGGAGATGGGTTAAAAATTCTTGAAATTGGAAACTGTGCTCGTATAGTTGGTAAGGTTCAATATTATGAAACGGGTCAAACCTGGCAGATATCAGGTCTAAAATACCGAGCAATGAAGCCGGATGATCCTGAAAACATCAAGCTTATAAGCAAGGGACACAGTGCCGCATACCGTTTTGTTGATGCAGACACCTTTGTCAATGGAAAACGAGATATTCTTATAGTGAATCCGGATTCCGGAGAAGAGAAGCCTCAAACCCTTGCTTTTGCTCAGCTTGCTATGGGCACAACGGTATCTATGAACGGTCTTTTTGTTGAAAGTGCATACACGACCGAAAAAGAGGGAAGCTCCTCAAATGGAGCAATGACTCTAAACTGCACTGCAAACGGTATACCCGTTGCCGTGAGAACCAGCGTTCTCCGTAATGCCGATGGCGAGATCATAACAGAGGATGCCTATATTGGCAAGACTATTGATGTTAAAGGCGTTGTGGATTATTTTGACGGTAATTATCAGATAAAGGTCTTTACAGAAGATCAAATTATTGTAAATTAAAAAGGAGCAGAAAAAATGAAAAAGCTTATTACTTTTATGCTTATACTTGCAGTTGCTCTTTCTGTTTTTGTAGGATGCGGAGAAGAGGCAGAGACACCTGCAAAGGACTCTTTGAAGGAAGCAAGGGACTATGTTTATAACACTTATAAAAATGCATCCGAAGTTTATGTAGCAGACTACAAGGTTATAGGCCAGGTACTTGTTGGCGATGCAACCTATTCTGTTGTTTGGACAACCGACGCAGCAGAAGAGAATGTTAAGATCGTTGCAGGCGACGACAATATGGTTATGATCGACATTAACGAGAAGAACCCTGAGGAGATCACCTACACACTTACAGCCACCATCAAGGATGCTGACGGCAAGAGCGAAACCGTAAGCTTTACGCGCCGCACACCTGCAGCTATCATCATTGATGAGGGCATGAGCTATGCAGAGATAGTTGAAGCTGCATATAAGCTTGAAGCGGGCATTGCAATGGAGGAAACATACCGTCTTTACGGTGAGATTATTTCTATTGATACCGCTTGGAGCGATCAGTATAAGAACATCACAGTTACAATGAAGATCGAGGGCGCTGAAGATAAGCCGATTATGTGCTACCGTCTTGCAGGTGAGGGCGCAGATGCTCTTGCAGTTGGTGATAAGATCACAGTTGAAGGTATCCTTAAGAACTATAATGGTACTATCGAGTTTGATGCAGGCTGCCAGCTTCTCGGCGTTGGCGTAGAGGTTAAGGATCAGAGTGCCATCATCGAAGCTGCATATAAGCTTGAGAATGGCATTGCAATGACAGAGCCCTGCACACTCACAGGTAAGATCTCTGCTGTTGATACTCCCTGGAGCGATCAGTATAAGAATATCACAGTAACCATCGTTTGCGATGAGGATGCTGATCATCCCATTATGTGTTACCGCCTTGCAGGCGAGGGCGCAGATGCTCTTGCAGTTGGCGATACTATCACAGTAACAGGAACTATCAAGAATTATAATGGCACTATCGAGTTTGATCAGGGATGCACACTTGACAGCGTTGTTAAGAGTGAAGAGCCTGCACCGGAGGCACCTTCTGATCCTGCAGAGATCGTTGCTGCAGCATTTGCTCTTGCAGAGGGCGCATCACTTCCTTATGAGGCAACACTCACAGGTAAAATCGTTTCTGTTGATACTGCTTGGAGCGATGAATATAAGAATATCACAGTTACAATTGAGGTTAACGGTCAGAACATTCAGTGCTTCCGTCTGAAGGGCGAGGGCGCTGAGGCACTTGCGGTTGATCAGACAATCACAGTAACAGGTAATATTAAGAATTACCAGGGTAAGGTACAGTTCAACGCCGGTTGCACACTGGTTGCTGAATAAACAAAAAATAGCAGCTGCGCATTGCGCAGCTGCTATTTTTTTATTTGGAAAGCTTAAATTCAGCATTGCCCGAATTTTTCGCATAGCTTTTTATATACTTCGAGGTTTGTTCTGTCAACGGCTAAGGGCATAATCGAAATGTAGCCCTTGAGTGCGGCATCTGTGTCAAGCTCAAGCCCTTCTTTTTCCTTATAAACATTCTTGCCCCTGGCAATATAAAGGTTTTCACCGATTTTTTCAAAATCATCCGAATAATAGGCTCCGCCTTGCCTTGTGATTCTGATACCCTTGGGGGAGGCAGGGATATTTATGTTATAAATATTGTAAAGATCAAGCAAGTTGTTTTCCAAAATGAAATCAAAGACTGTGTCAAGCTCGGGGATCACACGGTCATAATCCTCGGGAGATGTTGAGAGAGCTATTGCTTTTATGCCGAGAGTTGCCGCCTCTATAGCAGCTCCGGCCGTGCCTGAATACTGCGTGTCAACACCAATATTGAAGCCTTTGTTTATTCCTGAAATAACCAGATCAAATTCTTTTTTCAAACCTAAAACAGCAAAACGAACACAATCGGCAGGAGTTGACTCCACAGCAAGGACGCTTACATCGGGTGCAAGCCGAACCTCTTTCACTTCAAAGGGGAGATGAAGCTCTATTCCAAGGCTTTTTCCGCTTTGCTCGTGTTTTGGAACAACAGCGGTCACCTCTCCAAGCCTTCTGCACCATCTTATCAAAGGCACAAGCTGGGAGGCGTTCATTCCATCATCGTTTGTAAGCAATATTCTCATAGCCAGCCCTCATGGGTTGCCTTGTATTCACGCACTGCTTTGTCGGCATCTGCAATAAGAGCATCAGCCTCACTGCGGCTAAACACTGTTGCACCGCTGGCGCAAGCGTGGCCACCGCCGCGATACCCCTCTGCAACAGTATTTATGCTAACGAAGCGTGAACGAATACGAACACGGATAGCACCATCATCCTGCTCGGTTTCAATAAAAGCTATCCAGCATAGGCAGCCTAAAATAGAGTCCAGTAGATTGTCACAAGCGGCCGCTTCATCAACTGTTATACCAAATTTCTTGCGCATTGCATGGTCTATATAGATATAAGCAACGCCGCCCTCGGTCAAATGCATATTCTCATAAACAGCAGATCTGAATTTCAGATTTTCGTATGATTCAAGATAAAGATGTGCATAAAGCATTTCTGTGTCGATGTTAAAATCAAGTAGTGCCCCTGCAAGGCGGAGAGTATCTCCGTTGACCCCTCTGTATTTAAATCTGCCGGAGTCGGTTACAATTCCCATATAAAGGTGGGTTGCGGCCTCTCTACTCATTTTGAGCTCGTCTCTAAAGGTCAGGTAAAAGTCAACAATCATTTCGCTGCAAGAGGAGCGTTCCTCCTCGATCCATCTATAGTTGCCATAGTTGTCAAGGGGAATGTGATGATCGATTTTTATTATTTCACGGCAGAGCTTGAATTTTTGATTTGAAATTCTGCTCTCGGTTGCTGTGTCAAGGACTATTGCAAGTGCATCTTTATAATATTCATCAGAAACAGCCTCATCATCATTGCCCGTAAAAGCAAGGAAATCCGAGTGCTCATTATCTACGATAAGAACTTCTTTATGTGGCCAGGTTTCCTTTATAATCGCCTTTAGTCCCTTGGTTGCACCGGTGCAATCGCCATCAATTCTGATATGGCGAAAGAGCATTATTCTATCGTATTCCTTTATTTTGCTTAAAATTATATTCTTTATATCAGTGTTCATTTTATCCTCACTTTTTATTATTTTTTATAAGCTCATCAAGATCGGAAAGCATTGCCATAGCTTCGCTGTGATCCTTTAGCTTAGCACCGCTTGCTTTTGCGTGCCCACCGCCTCCATATTTAACGGCAATCGGATTGATATTGAGAGAATCGGAGCGAAGCTCACATAAAACCCCATCCTCACATTCGGTGAAATTGACCCAAATCCCAACGCCCTTCATATCCGACATAACGCCAACCATTCCTCGGGAAACAGAGAAAGCATCAGTGCCAAGCTCCGAGAGCTCCTCTTTTGTTGTATAAATATAAGCGGTGTTCTGCGGTGTAAATTTAATTTTCAGAGTGAATTTTGCACGCATAACCTTGCTTTCATAGGTGTCGGCATAAAGATTTCTATAAAGCACGTTTGTATCAACTCCTACCTCAAGCAAATGGGCGGCAAGGCGCAGAGATCTTGGATTTGTGTTGTCATAGCGAAATCTTCCGGAGTCTGTAACAAGACCGGTGAATAGTGCTTTGGCAGCGGCAGTGCCTATTTTAAACCCCGATTCTATTGCGAATTCTGTAACCATTCCGCAGCAGCTTTCAAAGCTTGTGTCGATGACCTCCGCATCGGCTATCTTTTCGCAAAAGATATGGTGATCAATGCGAATAGTTGCTGAGGCGGTCTTATATCTGCTGTCACTGATAAGATGAGATGAACCGCAATCGAGAATTATGGAAAGGGCATCTTTAAAAACATCGTCATTTAGCTCATCCATATCCGAGCCTTCCATAAAGGATAAAAAACGAGGGCTGTCCCCAACCGTGAAAACCTGTTTGTGTGGGAAATTTTCAATAATTAGCTGCTTCATACCAAGCTGGCTTCCCATTGCGTCACCATCAGGCTTTTCATGACGATGGATGATGATTTTATCATATTTTTTTATGTATTCTAAAATTTTTTCAAACATAGTGTGCTCCATATAAAAAATATTAGTTTCAATTAATTATAACATATCAAAAAAATTTATGCAATAGAGTTTACCGAATTTGAATTTGCAAATGAAAAACAGCTGAGAAGATTTTTAGTATCTCAGCTGTTTGCGTTAGATCTGTTTTCTTATCTGCTCAAGTGCGCCCTTTTCAAGTCTTGAAACCTGAGCCTGTGAGATGCCGATTTCTTCAGCTATCTCCATTTGTGTCTTGTTTCCGTAAAAGCGGAGCTTAATAATTGCCTTTTCCCTTTCTCCAAGCTTTTTCATCGCATCTCTTAGGGCAATGTTTTCAAGCCAAAGATCATCGCCTGAATTTGGATCTCGTATCTGATCCATAACATATATCGAGTCGCCACCCTCGGAATACACCGGGTCATAGAGTGAAATCGGCTCAATTATAGCCTCCATTGCACTTCTGACAGCTTCCTTTTTCTCTCCCAGCCTTGCTGCAATGTCTTCTATCTTAGGCTCTGTTTGCTTTTCAAGTCTTAGTTCTTCTCGCACATTTAAAGCCCGGTATGCAAGGTCTCTGACAGATCTGCTGACTCTTATCGTGTTGTTGTCTCTTAAATAGCGCCTGATTTCTCCGATTATCATTGGAACGGCGTATGTGCTGAATTTTACGCCAAGATCGATGTTAAAATTATCAACAGCTTTAACAAGCCCAATGCATCCAACCTGAAAAAGATCGTCCATAAGCTCCTTTCTGCCTGTGAAGCGCTGAATAACGCTCAGCACAAGACGGAGGTTTCCATATATCAGATTTTCTCTTGCCTTGCTGTCGCCCTCTTTGGTTTTTCTTAGTAAATCAGTAGTCTCTTCCGATGTCAGCGTTTTTAATTTTGCGGTGTTTATACCGCATATTTCAACTTTATTGTAAATAAAAATCACTCCCATCTATGTAGAGTATTGACATAGATGGGAGTTTTATATACAGTTTTGAGATTCGGTAAAATCAGGCAATGTATGTGCTATGAAAATTTAATTATAAAGCATAGCGCTCATATCCTCAAGTGTCAAATACAGATCTTTGTCATAGAATAGCCTCGCATCGCCCATATTCCACATTGATATCCTGACCTCTGCCCAGCTTGACCAAAGTAGCCAATATGCTGTTTTAATTCCGTCATCGATCGTTTCGGTTATAATCCTATCAAGGTGAGTGCAGGTGAAGCCGTATTCGGGAGAAACGTCAAAATTCGTGCGTATGCCTTCTCCCGGACCGAATTCGCTGACAGAAAATATTTTTCCAGTGTCCGACATTTCTTCGGCAGCAATTGAAAGCATTTCGTTGCCTGTATATTCGTTTGTATACCAGTCTGCTGCTACAATGTCACAATATTCATCACCCGGATAACAGTACATAACAGCTTGAGTTGTTCCTTTGCCGTTTGAAACATTGGGACCGTATTCCCAAATAAGATTGTCAATTCCACGTTCTGTAACGACATAGTCATAAATCAGCTTCCAGAGCTTTTGCGCATATTCCTTTGGCAGGACATGATTGTTCTCTCCGTTTACTATGCAGAACCAGAACCAGTTTCCGTTCATTTCATGAAGCGGTCTGAAGATGATCGGCGCATCATTCTTGTGGAAAATTTCAAGAAAATCAGTGACGTTTGAAAGGGTTTCCATAAATTTTTTGTTCAGCTGGGTTCCGGGTGTCATCAGCTCATCCCATTCCTTTTCATGGCCAAGCTCACCTCGATAAGCAGCTTCATTTTCTGGGAGCTTAACGGGGTTTTTAAAATGTGCGGAGAAAGTGATAATTCCGCCTTCTCTTATGTATTCAATCATGTCATAGGCATCTTTAACTCTTGCATTTGGGGTACTGGCGTGATTTGACTCCATAGTTCCAAGGTCATAGCCATACATTGCGGCATCAACTCCGCAATTTTTTCTATAGAGCTGGCGCTCTGTCTCCATTGTTTTGCCCAGGCGTTCTGACATTTGTTGACCGATTATCAGCTTGCTGTCATCGTTATAGACATCAAGGAGGACGCTCATCAGCTTATCCTTGGTATAGGGAGTTTTTTTGTCAACTAAAAAGGCCTTTGTCAAATTGTCGCTGATGACAGCCCTTTTCTCCCCGGTGATCTTGCCGCTTTGAATATCATAACCAAGCATTTCATTGAAAAAATAGTCAATACAGCTTTGAACCGTGGTATAGTTAGCGTAAAAATGTATATTGCCGTCTTTTATATTAATGGAATAATTTGAAAAATCAGTGTTGGTGTCATCGATATATATATATTTGCCGCCTATATTTTCGGGCTCGTTTGAAGAAATTATCGGAAGTATAGTATTTGTAGCGGCCTTGATAAGAACAGCAAACTGTTCAGCGACGCCCATATCAAAAAGATTGGCAACTATAGAATAGTCCTTAATTGAAGTTGTACCGATATAGAGACTGTCAAATACACCTTCGTTATCTTGACGGTAGCCGTTGCCTGTGGGTACTCTTACGCCTTCTTCGGAAACAAGGTTATTAATAAAGAAATTTACGGCATTGGCTGTTGCGATATCAGAACCGCCAAGGATGAGTATTTTACTGCCTGAAAGCTTTATGAAAAATTCGCCAAATCCGAGAGAACTATAATCAAAGCCTATATCTCTTGCAGTTTCACCAATTATTATCTCATGCTTGCCCTCGGATTTTGCATCTGTGACAGACACAACCTTTTCTCCGGTTTTTTTGTAAATATCTGCGCTGAGAGCAGAGGCGGCTTTTGTCACCTCGCTGCTTGCATTGTTGCTTCGGATGATTGAATAATCTCCAATGTCTTTGATAGTTTTAACAGTGACCTTTTCACTTGAGTCCGGTTTGCCGTTTTCTTTTTCACAGGAAAATAAAAATGCAAGGGAAAGCACCAGTGACAGCATAATCAATACAGAGAGTATACTTTTTTTCATTATTAACCTCCGGAAATTTGTTATGATTCTCTTAATGAAAACATTATATCATATAGAAAAAATAAAGTCAATGAACAGGTTTTTTAAAAAAATATTTCATAAAAAAGGTTCTTTCGGTATTCCTATTTCACATTGTTTTAATGTGTTTCACATTTTTTTCATCTATATTGAGCTGATTGACAAAGCTTTTTTGATACTGTAGAATAAACTTGAGTAATTCGCCAAAAAGTAGAGAAAAAGGAGTTAAATTATGAAAAAACTATTCAGCTCGTTATTTCTGACGGTATTTCTTGTGTTGCTTGCTTCTTGCGGTGGCGGAGAGGCTGAAACACCAAAGAAAAATGATGATGCAACTGTCATAAATAAGATAGAAAATCTTTCGGATTATGTGTTTGTTGATATGCAATCAACAAATACCACCGTCAATGATGTTATTAAAGACCTTGAAGATTCTATAAAGTCTGCAACGGGAATTAAGCTCAAGCGTCAGGTAGCTTTTAAAAAGAGCGATTATGAGATCCTTGTTGGAACAACAAACCGTGAGGAATCCATAAATGCCGCAAAGGGGCTTGGCAGAAATGACTATACTATCGGAAAGATCAATAATAAGATCGTCATTGTCGGAGGCTCGGATGAGGCTCTTCTTGAGGCTGTAAAGCTTTTCAAAAGTCAGTTTGTAGATGCTGAGGCAAAGTCGATTTATTTGCCGGAAAAATATACCTATGTTTTTCATTATCCTGTTGAAAAGCTGAGCGTTGAGGGCACTCCGATTTCCGAATTTAAGGTATATACAGGCAAGAGCTTTATTAAGGAAAGCTTTGTAAAGGAAGCTCTTTCCATGACCTTCGATTTTGAGATAGAGGTTACCGAGGAAATGACCGAGGATGGCCATTATATTATCCTCGATGCAACAAGTTTTAAATATGAGGACTATAGCATTGCTGTTGAAAACGGAAACATAGTTATCCATGGTAGCGCACGTTCGGTTGAGGGTGCACTTAAGGATTTTGGTGACAAATTCCTTCGTCCTCTCGGCGCAAAAGAGTATGATCTGACCTCTGCAAACAAGCTTGAGGGCAAGATAGAAAAGAAGGATATATATACCAAGGAACAGCTTATGCAGGTGATAACCGAGGTCTATGAGGACGAGGATCACATTATCATAGGCGAGCAGGGAAGAGGCATGCCGAATTGTGTTGCATCTGCAATTGCAACCTTTGAGAAGGCAACCGGAGGTCATAAGCCCGGTATACTCGGATTTGATTTCAGCACAACCCCAGGTGGAATTCTGACACAGGAGTACGGCGGTGATTATCAGGCAAAGAAAAGCCTTATGATATGTGAAATGCTCGAATATGTTGCAGATGGCGGCATTATTACATTCAGTGCCCATTGGCCAAACCCCTCAGGCAACTATCCCGATGAAGATAACCTTTATCGAGGAGTTCTTGGATATGATTATTCCAAGGCAGCCTTTGAAAGAGCATTCACAGACCTTTTGACAGAGGGTACAAAATACAATGAATTTTTCAATGCACTTCTTGAGGAGGAGGCTGAGTTTTTCCTTGCACTGCAAGAAAATGGAGTTCCTGCTCTTTGGAGACCGCTTCATGAGACGAACGGAAATTGGTTCTGGTTCTGCACAACTATGGCAGGTGTAACGCTTGATTCTTCGTATATAAGGGACATATGGTATTATGTTTACAATTATTTTGAATCAAAGGGCATTGACAATCTGCTGTGGGTATATGCGCCAAGCCCCTCTGACAATTTTGAAGACAAGCCCGGAGCTACAATGAGCCCCCTTTATCTCTATCCCGGGGATGAATATTGTGATATTGTCGGTGTTGACTGGTATACAGAAGGCGATCTTGAGCTGCTTGACAGCGGTGCATATTTGAAGCTTATTGACCATGCCGGAAAGCCCGGAGCATTGACCGAATTTGGTGCCAGCGGAGCTGCTCTCGGAGAAGATGGAACTGCTGATCCTGAGCTTTATAGCTCTATGAACGTATACCGCGACCTTATGGAGCTTAAGGAAGAGGGACATTCCTTCTCTTATCTTATGACTTGGGGAGGCTCGTGGAGCTTTGGCCAGATGGGTGAAGGTGAAAAATTTATGAATGAAGAGATGACATGGGGTCAGGCAGAAGTAAAGATGCTTTTCGACCAAATGAAATAAATGCAGGGGTAAAATGAGAAATATAAGAAATGTCGTTGAGAATTTTGCATATCCATTTCTCGAATATGTAATGGATCTTGTTGATAGAGAGGGAGATGCCGCAACTCTTTGCGGCTTCCCCTGTAAGCCTGATGAGGGCAGCTTTGCCGTTGGAACTATCGTTCAATGCAGCGTTAAGCTTTATCTCAAAGAAAATGACCCTGAAAAGGCAGAGAAGCTGAAGGAAAGATTGGTTCGTTTTATCGGTATGATCGATGAAAACACAAAGGTCGGTACATGGGGAAAGCAATTTTTGATCGAAGCGCTTGTTTCGCTGAAAAAGGCGGGAAGGCTCGATATTATACCAAAGGAAACAATTGAACTGCTTAAAGAAAAAACCGATTATTCTGATTTTCTTGATAAAAAAACCGTCACTATACCAAAGGAATTGGGGCTACCCACAAATTATTATCATGTAGCGCTTTCCTGCGCTATAGGAAGAGAGCTTCTCGGATTTGAAAACGATGGGATGTCGGACAAAATAGCAGACCGATTCCTTGGAATTATCAGTGAAAACTCAGGCAACGGTTGGATGGATGAGGTGCCGCCGAGAGGACGGTTTGATTCATATAGTCTTAATTCATATAAGGCGACCTATTCTCCTCTGATTGCTGCCGGCAAAAGAGTTCCGAGTTTTATTTATGAAAATGCAAAAGAAGCTTCGCTTATCAATTTTTCTATCAAAAATCGAAAGGGACATGGCTTCAGCTATGGCCGCAGTCTTTCTGTTTACGGCGATATAGGAACGCTTAATCAGGTGATCTTCGGACTTCGCAATGGATTTATAGAAGAGAAGGATAGAGACGAGGCTCTTGCATATTGCATTGCGATCTGCGAAAAATTCGTTAATTTTTGGTTTAGAAAAGAGAAGAACAGCTTTGATATATGGACCGATTCAAGGGCTACCGATTGCTATAGAGGTCCGGAGGTCGTTCTTAATCTCAATCTTGAAATGGCACAGAGTCTTATTTCTGCACTTGAATATTTTACTGCTGTTGGTCTTGATAAATATGTGCCTCAAAAGGAAGTGAGCTGTCCTGAAAAGTGGGAAATGAGAAAGACGGTTTTTGTTAAAGAGCCTTCTAAGGAGCGTGCGCTCTATGTATTGCGCAGAGGAGAACATACATTTATGCTTCCCTTTGTTGGCATGGGTGATAGAGAGAGCACTGTAAATGATGCATATTTTGCTTTTCCCCATGAGCAGGAATTTATCGAGGAGCCTGTTTGGCGATATCAGCCGTTTCTTGTGCCTGAGATCATAACAGAGGATGGTAAAGCTGCCATTCTTATGGAGGGATTTCACAGCATAGAAGAAAAAAACGAGGATGATAAGGTGACGATCTCTGTTAAAGGAAATCTTGTTTGCAGAGATACCACACCGACCGAGATCGGTTTTGAGGGCGAATATGTCTTTGAAGGTGACAAGATCAAGGTCACATTTGATATACATAGTCCTTTCAAGGGAGCCAAAATGCTGTTTTCCGGTGCAAGGACGGATCATGTTCGATTTGCATTCAGCGACAGAGAAGAGATCACCGATGTTTCGGGTGACAAAGAATTTTTCTCCTGCAGCGGTGGTATAAAAGAATGTAAGACCGCTTATTTTACCGGTAGCAAAATGGGATATGAGATAACGCTTTGAAGCAGAAAAAGCCCCATAAGCTCCGGAACGAAAAAAGGACTGTCACCAAAATTTGGTGAAACAGCCCTCTGTTAAGATCAAAGTCTTGAATTTTTGCGGTATTCGCTTGGCGAGCAACCGCATATGCGCTTAAATGCTCGGGAAAAGCTTGGAAATGAACCGAAGCCACATTCAAAGGCTATTTCGGATACGCTTTTATCGCTTTCAAGCAATGCGTTTTGTGCTTTTTGAATTCTGAACTCTGTCAGATATTCAATAAACGAGGATCCGCTGATCTTCGTAAAAAGCTGGCTCAGATGGCAGGCGGAAAGTGAAACTCCTCTTGCCACAGCACCAAGTGAAAGCGGCTCTGAATAGTGGTTTGAGATATACTCCATTGCTCTTGCAATGTGATGGTACCCGTTGTTTTCAGAGGCAGGCTCAAGAGAGGTTGAGCAATCAAATATCTTGCTGAGCAAAAGGAGAGTGTAAGCGATTATTCTGTCACTGCGAAAGCTTGAATCATTTTTCAGCGTCAGCTCCCTGAGCTTGAAGAAGTATTCGTGTATCTCGGAAAGCTCATCTTCGGAAAGATGTCCTTTTATCGGGAAATTCATTTTTCCAAGGATGTGCTGAATTGCTTTGGGTGAATTTTTATAATCTATGCTTATGTTTCTGAAGGTGGGTGTTTCAATGACATCTATCTTATGAAGATCAACGGTTGAAAGACCGTAAATATCTCCGGCAGACAGGATTGATTGTTCGCCGTTCAGCTCATGCTCGATATTTCCTTCGATAAGCCATTCGATCTCGAAATAATCATGGCGGTGAATGGGATAGTTGCTTAGAGGAATATCGCCAAGCTCAAGCTGCCTTTCGCTAACCTTTATGCCACACAGATCATAAGCGCAAACCTGATCGTATTTTTTGAGTATAGAATTTTTCATAATACCTCCAAGAAACAAAATATAAGATGAAAACATCTACTTTTTATCTTATTATATATGAAAATCTCAAAAAATGCAATAGATATTTTTTGAAAATAAATAACAAATTTTACATAATAATCAAAAAGGAGAACAAAAATGAAAAAGTTATTTATCACATTGGCAGTTTTTCTCATAGCAATGATGGCATTTGTGCCAACGATGTTTGCGGAAGAATTCACCACAAATTTCCACTATCCCACAAAAATCGTTTATGACGAGGGAACAAAAACCATGACCATCACATATGACGGTGCAGGCGGATGGTGTGAGCTTATGCCTGTAACAAACAAAGATGGTCAGACCGCCTACAACTATGATATTCAGAATTTTATGGACAAATACCGCACCGAGGTAGAGCATATCGAGGTTGGCGCATTTGGCAAGATCCAGATCGTTGATATCATGGATGACAGTAAGGTATATGTTGACGGCGCAAAGCTTTTTGCAGGCATGACAGCGCTTAAAAGCGTTCATTTTGCAGAAGGTCAGAGAATCACCGTTGGAAATGCCGGCATGGGCATTTTTGAGGGTTGTACCTCTCTTACTACAGTTTGGTTTGGTGCAGATACAAACAAAATAGAGGGCTGTGCAAACTTTACAGGCTGCAATATCAAGGATAATGATAATTACAAGGCGAGAAACAATTTCCCAAGAAACCTTTTCAAGGGCTGTGAATCGCTTAAAAGCGTTATCTATACCGAAAATCCAAATGAAACGGTGCTGCTTGCCTCAACCTTCGAGGGATGCACAAGTCTTGAAAAGATAAAGATTGGCGACAACATCAAGATGGCATCTGCGGCCCTCTTTGCGAATCACAAATTTGAAAATATCAAGACAGGAGCAGAGATAGCAACACTTCCCGATCCCGATGGAGGCTCGGATAATCCATCAAGCGGCGACTCCGGCTCAACAACCCCAACTCCATCAACCGAGTTTAAGCCTGAGGGTGCAACCGTTTGGGGACACTCCACAGGTGAATACAACAAAAAGATAATTATCAATACATATTGGGCTTATTATGATGACACAAAGACCCTTGAATTTACATCGTTGACTACAGACTACAATGAAACAGGTGCAATGAGCAACTGTGACGACACGAACTGGTCAGAATATAAGGATGTTATCGAGCACATCATCGTTGGCGACAATATTGCAAAGGTTTCGGGCAATTCCTTTATCGAATATCCGGCCCTTAAGGATGTCCGACTTGGAAAGGATGTAGCGCAAATAGACGATGATGCTTTCCTTAACTGCAAAAATCTTACTACTATTTGGAGAAACGGCAGAGACAGAGTTGAAGGCAGAGCAGATTTCAGAGGCTTCAGTAGATTCTGCGATGCACTTATCGGTACAAGCGTTTCGGAGATAGTTCTCCCTGAAACCCTCAGCACTCTTGAACTTAATATGCCTATGTCTCTTAAAACCGCATATTATACAAATTTCACAGAGGAGCTCAGAGCTCACGCCGAGGCAAATCTTTATAATCTTGTCAATATAAACAATCCGGAAGAAAAATACGAATACTATGTTTATATCGATCCCACGCTTCCCTATTGCGGCGAAAGAGCAGTGTTTGACTTTGATGAGGCAACAGGAACGCTGACAGTTCACGGTGCAGGCCCCATTGGCGACATTGTCAACTACCATGGAGGTGGCTCAAAGACCCAGCCTTGGTTCTCAATCAGACAGAACATCAAGCACATCGTTATAACAGAGAGAATCACAGCTATTGGCAAATATGCATTTGCAGGCTGCAAAAATGTTGAGACTGTGCAGTTGCCAAGCTTTGATGGCTTTGTGATAGGCAATGCAGCGTTCGAGAGCTGCGAGAATATGAAGAGCATATATCTTGCAGGAAGCGAGCCTATTGAGGGAACTATTGATGTCAGAAATGTTCATTCACTTGAAAGCTGGACATTTGCCTATAACTATCTGATTGCAAATGCAGTTATAAACGAAAAGGTTGAGAAGATAGGAAATTCTGTTTTCTCTGACAACACAAATCTTAAGAATATCTATGGAACACCCGGCTCCTTTGCAGAGAGCTATGCAGAGACAAATGGATTTAATTTCTATGACATTTCTTCTGCAACTCCCGAGGCTATAAAGTGCAATCCTCCGGAAACCAGCGGAGAAGAAAGCACAACAGATGAGCCTGTGACAACAGCTCCTGTAACAACCGAAGCTCCCGAGAGCACATCTGCAACTCAGGATACAGCAGTGAACGGCCCTTCGTTTGTTAAGGACGATGAAACAAATGACACAGCGGATAAAGCCGATGGCGGATTCCCTGTTGCAGTTATCATTGCTGTTGCTGCTGCAGCGGTTGTAGTAATTGCAGTTGTTGTAGTTATCCTTTTGAAGAAAAAATCAAAGAAATAAGTAGCTTTTTCCCTCTCGCCATGTATGGAAAAAGCATTAAAAGCCCTATTTCTTCCTTTCTCTCTCATTATAATTAATATTTTTGACTTAGCTTCCATTTGGGCTTTCATGGCGAGATTCTTTATATAAATAACGGGCTTTGCCCGATAAAAGAGAGGATATTTATTATGAAAAATACGATTAAAATCTGTCTTGCCTTTGTGCTTATTATTTCGGCAATTTTTGCCATAGGAATAATCAGTGTCGGTGCGACAGTGACCGAAACCGACTACAGCATTATTGTTGAAAGCGGTGTTGCCACTAATATGGGAACGAAGATCGTATATGATCCCGACACAAAAGTTATGACCTTCTCCTATATAGGTGACACAAGTCCGCACTATGAGATTTCTCCTGCAACAAGCGCAGGAGATTATACCGTTCATAATTTCATCGACAAATTCAGAACCGAAGTTGAGCATGTTGAAATGGGATACTTCAAAAAAATCACTTTGGTAGATGTTTCAGGAACCGACGATTGCGGTAAGCTTTTTGCCGGAATGACATCGCTTAAAAGTATTCATTTCGCTGAAAAACAGAATTTGCAGAATGGTATGAAAGGTGCCGGATTTTTTGAGGACTGTGAAAGCTTGACAACAATTTGGTTTGGAGATGATTCAAACAAAATTGAAGGATGTGCCAATTTTACAGATGATGGTACATGGGATAACAACTATAAAGACAGAAACAATTTCCCGAGAAATCTTTTTAAGGGATGTGCTTCTCTTGAAAGCGTTATTTACACAACCAATCAGTATGAATTTGCAATTCTTCCAACAACCTTTTCCGGCTGTGCAAGCCTTAAGGAAGTGACCATCGGCTCAAATATAACAAATATCACTGCCGATGCTTTCATGAATACCGGTGTTCTTGTTGTAAATGCACCGGAAGGCTCTGCGGCAGCAAGCATTGAGCTTCCGTCTCTCATGGAGAGAATCGAAGCCTTCAAGGCGGCAGGCAACACTGCTAAAAATGAAGACTACACATATATACAGAATACTAACAAAGAATGGGTAAAATCCAATATCAAATGGGAAATATACAATCTCGGTACAGAGACTGCTCCAAAGTATACAATTTATTTCTACATAGACGCAGATTCTACAAACGAAGCGACCACTTCACTGAGGTCATTAGCGAATATTGCCTATGAAGATGCAGGCTCGTTAAAAAATAGATATATCAGAAGCACCGGTGAGGTACTCGGCGGTTACGCCGGCGATTATGGAAGCGGAAAATATCACCGCTGGCACAGCGACGCTATTCCCGCAACATCAATATCTGCTATCGTTTTGGGTGATGGTATTGCAGAGACTGATTATAAGACCGGAGCATTCTCCGGAATGACCGGTGTCGAAGTTGTTGAGTGTCCCTCATCCTATATAAATATAAAGGGTACAACCTTTAAGGCTTGCTCAAGTCTCGAAACACTTTACACAAGAGGAGTAAACTCCCCTGAAATCGGAACATTGAATTTCAGTGCTTTCCAAAGAATTCCCTTAGGTCTTGGTGATGCTTATAATACAAACTCGGGCTTTGCAGGTCTTAAATCTGTAAAGAAGTATATTTTTGTTGGTGACTATTACACCGCAAAAAGCACATCAGCTACTCCGGAAGCAATCTTCTATGATAACGAAAGTCTTGAATCCATAACTCTTCCCGTGGGTACTTTGGGTATAGCTGTAAATACATTTGCAAACTGCACATCTCTTAAAGAGGTTATTATTCCTGATAATTCCAAAAACTCTTATTCAAAAGATAAAGTATTTGCATTCATTAATGCAGGAGCATTTACAAACTGCACCTCTCTTGAGGAAATAGTATTCAAAAACGGTAACGGCGTTACCATTGCTGTTGATTCTGCAGCAACAAACGTAACAGGCAGGCCGAAGGCTACTGAAAGTCTTGATACAAACGCATTTAAAGGCTGCTCAGCGCTTACAACTTTGACGGCTCCCGTTGGAACTGATGTTTATAATTTTGCTATGGAGCATGGCTTCAACACAACCGACTCCTATGTTGAATCAGCACACATAGGAAGATTTACCGTAAGCGGAACTCATCTGACAGCCACCGATACCGGATATAACGAGAAAGCAAGCTGGCGTCAGCCCAATTATCAGGACACAGGACTTCTTGAATTCCTTAATTCCTATGACGCAACTATAGAGACAGCTTCGATTAATCTGCCCGCTAAGTTCCTGCTTGACACCTCTTACGAGGGAATATTTGAAGGAATGACCGCGCTCAGAGAAGTTCAGTTCGCAGCAGACATGAGAATTGCAATAAGCGGCACTCTTGATCCCAGTGCAAATCAGCATGGCTTCTTTAAGGACTGCTCTGCTCTTACAACCGTTTGGTTTGGAAGCGAAGCATATAGGACAGTGGGTGTAGTTGACCTTAAGAATATAAATCTTAAAGATATGCCCGGAGATGCTAGCGGAAATATTCTTTATTATATGTTCAGCGGTTGCTCTTCTATCGAAAAGATCATTCTCCCAGAACTCACTGAGCATCTGAACTGGAAGGGATCTTATACCATATATCCAAGAATTTGGGCAGACACTTTTGCCGGCTGTACTTCTCTTAAAGAAGTGAATATTCCCGAGGGAATGGGCATTATCGATAACGGCGCATTTAAGGATTGCACAGCTCTCACAACTATTAATTACTATGCGCCTGCATCTCTTATCGGCGCTTCAACATTCACAGGAACAAATAACGGTCTTGTTTTGAAGGTTCAGAGCTATAATGATGCCAACACAATAAACGGAGTTCTTATTAAAGCCGGAGTGACTGCAGGCTCTGTTCGAGCTTTCTATAAAAACGGTATCAGTCTTGATAACTATCAGGTCAGAACAATCGGTAAAAATGGTCTCAGAACCAATTTCACCTTCTATAAAAACGCATTTGAGGGTTATACCCTTGTTGAGTGCGGAACTCTTACAGGTACTGCCGCAAACTGGGCAAGCTACACCGAAACCTTTGGTGAAGAGAATTCTGTTTTGACACTGGTTGGTGGCGAATATAAGCCTGCTCACGCTAAGATAGTTAAAACCCCCATCTATCAAAACGGTGGATATGTAAACAATTATATCGAAACTTCAGATGGAGTGAGATTCAGTGTCACAGTTGTAGATATGACAGACAAGGATCAGTACACCGCCGAGGTTGTGAGCTGTGGATATGAGATCTGGAAGCAGGGCGATAATACATATGTTTACTTTACCCGCGAGGAAGCAGAGGGCTATGAAACAGCATCTCTCTATAAGATAACTCTTGGTATGCTCGAAGCGCAGGTTATAACTCTTGAGGGAAGCGGTACTCCCGTTTATGATACCCTTATGGCTTGCGATAAGACAGCATTTGCTTCTCAGGACGGAGTCCAGAGCTACTATTTTGCAGATCCTCTTGATTCAACAAAGAAGAAGGCTGTTTATGTTACATCAAGCACTATACCCGTTACACTCGAAAATATCGGCTTTGATCTTAGCGAAAAACCAAATATTTCGGGTATGATATTCGGCAAAAATGTAATTTTTGACCTTCCCGTTATCGAAGATGATTATTGGCAGGAGGAGATCGACACTCAGCTTGCAAAGATTCCCGATGGTAAATCCTTTATCGCATTCACAGACTTCCATTTCGAGCTTGACGGCACGAGAAACTCAAGAAAAGCCACTGAGCTTATGAAATATGTTAAGACTATCGCAGGCATTGACACAGTAATCAATCTTGGCGATACCTATACAGGCGAGCCTACCATTAGTGAAAGCAAGGAGATATTTGATCTTTCAGTTGGCGAATATTATTACGATGTATTTGGCACAGACGGGCTTTATGCTGTTGGTAATCATGAATCGAACATCACAACATGGGGCGGTGCAAAGAAAGATAATGATGAAGCCGCAGGCACTGTTGGCAAATATGCATATGATGTTCTTCTCCCCGATACAGATATCTATGATGGAACGATTGCAAATCTTTATGGCAAAGAAGGCTTTGTTTTTAACGATGCACTCATAGAGCTTGCAGATAGTGGTTCTATAACCTTTAGCGAGGTTGGTCCCTACAGCGCTGAGCAGATGAAGGCAGAATATATCGCTTGGGCTAAGATGCATTACTATTATGATGATACAGAGAACGGCATAAGATATATTATCTATAACTCCGGAAACTGTGGTATAACAGAAAAATATACTCTCGGTAGCCAGCTTTGGAATAGTATCTATGGAACACAGATAGATTTCATTGCCAATGCACTTATGAGCGTTCCAAGCGACTATGATGTTGTTCTTGCAGGCCATATGCTGGGCCATAGTACATATAATAAAAATGACAATGTGAGAGATGTGGCAATTTACAAGCTCCTTTCTGCCTTCAAGAGCGGCACAAGCTTCAATCACATCGTTTCTTCAAGCTGGGGCAATGAAAACTTGGCGGCTGTTGTTGGCAATGCCACAAAGTCTTATGATTTCAGCAGCAAAAACTTCACAGGAACAATCTTTACCATTGGCGGTCACTGGCACGTAGACTTCTCTTGTGTTTACGGAACTGATGAAAACGGTACATATCAGAGCAATCAGTTCTATACCGAGGGTGATGAAACAAGCGAGGATGCAATTTTCTGGATAGGTCTTAACAACGACTGCCTTGAAGTGCTCCAAGATTATGAAAAAGAGCCAACAGCGGTTGTAGAAATGATGAAGGGAACAAACACAGAAAACTGCTTTAATGTTATAACCATCACAACCGATGGAGATATAGTTGTAACCAGATTTGGTGCAGGTGAAGACAGAAAATTCATCTACACCCAAAAAAAAAATAACACAGTAAATAATGGTATAAGCTTTAGTGCGGAAAACACTTATACAACTGCAAAGAAGATAGAAGCTTATCCAAAGACAGTTGAGGCTGTTATAACTCTCCCCGAGGATCATTCGGGGAGAGCAGGTGTTATCTTTGGTTCTTATGGTGGCGGATTTCCCTGCTTTAATTTTGAAATAGTTGAGAACGGCAAACCAAGAATTTATATGGCAATTGCCAGCGACGATGCTTTAAGCGTTTACCCCAATGTTGATGTGCGCACAGGCGAGCCAATCCATGTAGCAGTGGTTATTGATAATTTCGATGCGGAAGCACTGACTGCAGATATAAAGTGTTATATTAACGGTGAGCTTGAAACAACCGATACAGGAAAAAAACTCTACGCTGATTTTCCCATGTCCGGATTTGCTATCGGCGGCGATTTCAGAGCTTTGAACGGACAATATTTTAAAGGCACTATAATTTCCGCTTCAGCATATGCAGATGCAAGAACTGCAGAGGAGATTGCGGCAGATTATAAGAGCTTTGGCAGTGGAGACCCCTTGTTCTGCTATGAACTTTCTGAGAGTGATAACGAAATGGATATTGCAGACAAGAGCGGAAACGGCTATGATCTTTCTTATTCTTATGTTGGTTTTCTTGAGTCAAAAGAGGCAGTAAGCGACTATGCCTATTCAATGGCGGTAGTTGGCGACACTCAAAAGGTTTCCTATAATAATCAGGCAAATTTTAACAAGATTTATGATTATATCATCAATAATGTTGAAGAGAAGAATATTCAGTTTGTTATAGGACTTGGAGACATCACCGAAAAGGATACTGCTGAAGAATGGACCTATGATATGGCACAGATTAAGCGCATGGACGATGTTGTACCCTATTCGCTGGTTCGAGGAAATCACGATGGTGTAACAAACTCAAATTTTGACACCTATGTTTCATATGATGGAGAAAAAACCGCTTTTGCCGGTGCTTATGAAGAGGGCAGTGAGCTTAACACATATCACACCTTCAGCGTTTGCAATATAAATTATATGGTTATGTGCCTTGATTACGGTGCTTCGGATGCGGTTCTCGAATGGGCAGGCGATGTAATTGCGGCACATCCCGATCACAATGTTATCGTGACAACTCATGTATATCTGTACAGAGACGGAACAACTCTTGACGATGGAGATCTTTATCCTCCGTCGGTTTGGGGTGAATCCTATAACGATGGCGATGATATGTGGGAAAAGCTGGTTAAGAATCATTCCAATATCGTGCTTGTGCTTAGCGGTCACGATCCCTCAAGCGAGATAGTTATGACAAAAGCAACCGGCATTAATGGAAACACCGTAACCCAAATGCTCATTGACCCACAGGGCGCTGACGCTGCTTATAAAGACTTGGGTGGTCTCGGTCTTGTGGCAATGTTCTATTTCTCAGAGGACGGAAGGACCGTCCAGGTTGAATATTATTCAACAATTCAGGAAAAGTATTTTATGTACACAAATCAATTTACATTTGAGCTTGATGTTGTGTCATAATTAAAAGATTCAGGAGGCTAAGAATGGCAGGCAGAAAAGTTATACTTATATCGGTAGACGGAATGAGACCCGACGGACTTCTCAAATGCGGAAGCCCTTATGTTGAGGAGCTGAAGAAGATAGCATCCTATACCTTTTGTGCAAGGACTGTTGAGCCGTCTGT
>JAZUQN010000047.1:0-5893 GCA_045605745.1 Eubacteriales bacterium | reverse complement strand
AGAATAAACATCACTTGTTGTGCCGCTTATTTCAGAATCATGTTCAACATATATGACAAGGTCGCCTGATGCCTTGATGGTTGAACCGGAATATCCGTCAAGAACAAGTTTATTTTCGGCGGAATAATATTGCCAACCCTCGCCGGAAGAATCAGCTGTGCTGGTAAACGTTGTGCCATCAACAGTGATAGAATAGGTTGGAGCACTGATCGCGCCTATACTAAGAGAAACCGCAGAGAAAATGAGCAATAAGCAGAGATTTAAAGCGATTAATTTTTTGTTTGTCATCATAGTTTTACATCCTTAAAAAATGTTGTTTTATCGCAAACAGCAAGACCGCATATCACATAGAAGATTGCGGAAACACTGCATACTTCAAAAGAAAAAAAACCTACGGCAAGGAAAGAGATAATCGATGGTAAAAACAAGGATCTGAGTGAATTTTTAATTATAGAGTAAATAAAAAGAAGAAAAGATATCAGAGAAAAAACACCGGTGCTGGCGAGCAGATGCAGATAGATATTGTGAGCGCAATCAACTGTGCTTCGGAGAGTTATGCCCATTTCGGCAGAATATCTCTCAAATTCAACAGAGGATCTAAGCAAATAAGCTCCGGGACCACATCCGAAGAGGGGTTCTTCAGCAAAAATTCTCAGTGCATCTTTCCAAATGCGAAGTCTGCCCGAATCTGCATTTTCGCTTTTGAAAAGAAAGA
Source organism: Eubacteriales bacterium (assembly GCA_045605745.1). GTDB lineage: Bacteria > Bacillota > Clostridia > Oscillospirales > CAG-272 > SIG710. Next base: position 5,178 of record JAZUQN010000047.1, on the reverse strand, counting down.
CTGTGAAAAGTAGAGCCAAAGCAGCTAAAAACAAACAGAATATTATTAGAAAAATTTTTCTCGAAAATTTTTTGATCACAAATAACAGAAAAGGAATAGCAAGCATTGGCAACACCCAAAAGAGAGATAGTCTTTCTGTTAAAAAAAGTGCAAAAACCGAGGCTGTTCCAACAAGAAAAATTGAAATCAGAAAGCTTTTAAATTCGCTGATATTAGAGAGCAAAAATGCTATAACGGCAATGCCGAAAAACAAACCCACAAGCCCGGCATTGACTTTGCATAAAACAAGCATAAACGCCGCAGGAAATACGGCAGAAAAATACAAAAGCCTAAGCTTGCATTTGCATTTTATTGCGGAAATGATGAAAAGGGGAAGGGCTATAGAGAGAAAAGCAGAAAGTATATCGACATTGCCAAATGTCCCAAAAAACTCGCCTGCATAAAGGGTAAAAGCATCCCAATATGACATACCTTCGGGATAGAGAAGCAGAGGATTTTTGCCGAAAAATTGAAGAATCACAATAACAAAATTTAAAAATACGACCGGCACAAATGCAGTGATATAGCTTAATTTAAACCGTCCCCAGAAAAGCACAATGCAAAAAGCAACTACATATAAGGCAATAGAGATAAGCCCATTGTATTTTCCCACTCCGATGAGAGAATACTTCATATTCTCTGAAAGAAGAAAAGAAATAAAAGAAACAAAAAGTAATGAAAAAATACTTATAGCAGGCAATGAAAACAGCTTGTTTTTTGCCTTCTTTATGTCGGTTTTAGCACCGATTAACATAAGCTCACAGCCTATCAAAAGAAATGCTGCCACAAAAATAAGAGTCCCAAATGAAAACAGCTTAAACTTGCCTTCTGTTATAGAGCCGTAGTTTGGAAAACAGAAAAGAGAAAGGACGATAATAACAAAATATATGTACACATCTGTCAGCCTCTCACAAAAAGCCGAGGTTTTTTGTGACATTTAAAACTTTCCCCCTAAAATACAACAAAATAACACTCTTTTATTATAACATAATAGTCTAATTTTTACAAGTCTTTTTTTAAAACTTATTTCAAAATCAGAACACATCCCATTTTGCAATCATTTGAGCCAACATAACAGTATCGGAAATATCTATTTCTCCATTGCCGTCGACGTCGGCATTTTGGGCAAAATTATCGCTCAGCACAAGCTCCCATTTTGCAATATACTGTATAAGCATAACAAGGTCTGCAATATCTAATTCTCCGTTATTGTCAACATCTCCATATACACGATATGTAAAGCTGTTCATTGAACAAATGGCGAGACTTGCGCATCCGTTTTCTATACACCAGGTGTTTGCAAAATCGTAGCTGAGATACGAGTCTTCGTTTTTGAGAGCATCTTCTGCGAGAGGGGTTCCGTATTTGTTCAGAAGGGTGCTTTCAGGATAGTAGCAATACTGAGGCAAAGCAGTGCCTTCGAGTACCCCACAAACAGAACCGATATTTTTGCCGCTAACTATAGCCGAAGAAAAACAGCAGTCAAGAGAGAGGCCTTTAAACAAACCAACTATACCGCCACACACATCTGCCTTTACCTCACCCGATGATGTGACATCAAAAATGCTTATTTCTCCACCTGCATAACCGGCAATAGCACCTGCATATTCGCTACCGATAATTTCACCGTTTACACTGCAATTTCTTATGAAAGAATCGCTTGACAGGGTGTTTTGCCATTCAGCAACTATTCCCCCTGAAATTCTGCCCGAAGTTTTTGCTTTTTCGATGATAAGGTTTTCAATTTTTCCCCCATCCATACGGCCAAATAATGCTGCAAGATTTTCGCTCTCGATACGAAGTCCTATTATTTTAAATCCGTTTCCGTTGAAATGACCGCTAAAGGAATATTCTTCGTTTCCGATAGGAGTGAAAAGGGTGTAGCTGTCACCTGAACTGAGGACGATGTTGTCGCAGAGCTCGAAAAACAATCCACGAGTTTCATTGCCGTCTGCAACAAATTTTGAAAGAAAAGCAAGCTCTTCTCCGGAAGAAATTATGTATGGGAAGGCTTCTGTTCCGTTGCCACCGAAAAATCCCGCTGCGGTTTTTCCACTCCATTTATAATCCTTCTTTTCAAAATTTGGATAAAATTCTGTGTCACAAAATATTGCGGATTCATCGCCTTTCCACGAAGAAAATTCATATCTGAACTGTTCGTTTGGGCTTTTCTTTGGAGTATCTCCAATATATTGTGAGGCCATACCTTCTTTTACCTTACATTCATAAAGAAGCTCGCCGCCATCTGAGAAATACTTAACGGAAAATGTTTGTCGATCCTTGGTTTTGAAGGTGTATATTTCACTACTGACATATTCTCCGCAAATCAAAGCGTAAACCCCGAAATAATATACGGTTTCCGCATCAAGCTCCCCACAAAAGGATAGGGTTGAAGCTGAGAAAGATATCACAGGTTTTGAAACATTCTCTCTTGAGACCGGAATTTCAACAAGATTTGATATGTCTTTTCCTATAAAAAAGCCATATTCTGTTACGGAGCTAAGCTTATAATTGAACAGCATTGCATTGAGAACGGCAGAATTTTCGGTTATTTCATTTGCTGTGATGCTATCGATTTTATATGTATTTTCGGGAGATGAGACATATCCGCCGTATTCGGACAGCATATCAAGAGCATCCGAAAGCTCATTGAAATTCAAGCGCCTGTAAACCGATAACTGAACGGCAGAGGAATTTTTGCTGTAATATTTCATATATTTTCCCGAAATGCCATATTCCTCGGCACGAGTGCCTGTCATTGGGTTTGTTCCGCTATCCGAAACAGCACCGCTTTCTGCATAAATTGCCCTTATAAGAATCTCCTCTGATTGAAGATTAAATCCTCCAATACTCTCGAAGGCTCTTGTTATAACATTGTATGAGCCGCCAACGCCATGCTGGGTTGCACGAGACCAGAATACATTTTTAAGAGCAATGCCGTACATATCCATATCAAAATTCTCAACATTTTTTTCAATGCGGCTGACGATTGCATCATAATATTTTTCTTTAACAAAATCATGCTGGATATATAGGAAAAATGTAGGGTCTTCTGCGGCAATGGCTTTCCACTCGTTTTTGAAGCTTTCACCGTAAAGATTTGAGTCTGCGTCAAAAGCCGTGAGCAATCTGCTTCCGATATCGGGAGCTTTTTCGGTGCTTATACACCAATCTGCAAAGGTTTTGGGCACCCCGGCCTTGCTTGCAAATTGATATGCGCCAAAGGAGACCCCACCTGCATCTCCGTTTCCGCTTGAAATTGCGGCAGGATTTCCATTTGACTCATATTTTGCAGAAAGCGAACCAAGTAGCATTTCCTCTTCATATTTTGAGGAAGAATTATAGTTGTTTATATATTCATTGCCATTTTCTTCTGTTAGGGAATAGATATTTACTTCTCCGTTTTTGCCAAGAGAAATCAGCTTTTCGCCCACAAGAGAAATGCCGCTGCTGTTTTTTCTGAAAAGCTCGGTTGAGCCTGCCATTTCAGTTAAAGCAGAGCGGTAAATATCACCGCTTTCAACATAATAGCAATAGCCCCCAAATGTAAGCGCCTCATCTGTCGTAAAGTCTATATTCAAAGCTGCTACCGATGTGGAAATTACTATAAATAGAGATATACATAATGCAATAAAAGCTGTCTTCTTCATTTTCCACCTCTGCGTTTTTTAGGATCTTCTGTATATATTTTACATCAAAATAAATAAACTTGCAATAGGTAATTTATAACATATCTAAAGTTAAATTAAAAGATTAAGCAAAACGCAGAGAGTGAAGCCGATAATTGTTGGTACGGCAAAAGAAATTAAGGCTACCTTCAGACTTCCGCTTTCTTTTTTTATTGTCATCAGAGTTGTTGAGCAGGGCCAGTGAAACAGAGTAAATATGATCATTGAAAGAGCAGTGCCACTATCCCAGCCGTTTGATATAAGGAGTGAACGCAGCCCCGCAAGATCTTCAAAATCCGTAATGGTTCCGTTTGAAAGATATGACATGATTATTATTGGGATAACGATCTCGTTTGCCGGCAGACCGAGAATAAAGGCCAATAGGATTGTGCCGTCAAGACCCATAATGGTGCCTATCGGATCGAGAAAGGATGCACAATGTGCGAGGATGGATATTTCATTTATATTTACATTTGCCAAGAGCCATATAACAAGACCTGCCGGTGCGGCAAATGCCACAGAGCGTCCCAAAACAAAAAGTGTTCTGTCAAAGATAGAGCGCACTATAACCTTTCCAAGCTGAGGCGTTCTATACGGTGGCATTTCCAGCACAAAGGAGGAAGTACTTCCTCTAAGAAGGGTTGATGAGAGCAGTTTCGTAACAAGAAAGGTTGATATTATGCAGAGGACTACAAGAAATGTCAGCATAGCAGCTGATATAAAGGAGGAGGCGTGACTGCTGCTTACAAAAAACATCGTGATAAGGGCAATAAGGGTTGGAAATCGTCCGTTGCAGGGTACCAAGCTGTTTGTTATAATCGCAAGCAAACGCTCTCTTTTTGAATTTATTATTCTGCACCCCACAACACCGGCTGCATTGCATCCAAAGCCCATACACATAGTCAGTGCTTGCTTTCCGCAGGCACCGCAACATTTAAATGGTTTGTCTAGATTATAAGCGATACGAGGCAGATATCCGGAATCCTCCAGCAGAGTGAAAAAAGGAAAAAATATTGCCATTGGCGGAAGCATAACAGAAATAACAAATGAAAGAACCCTAAAAACTCCGTGCAAAAGGGCATCCGATAATATCGTTGGAGCATTTATAAATGTAAACAGTTTTTCAAGATTGGTTTCGATATAGGCGAAAAAATTTGAAAGAAGCTGTGAGGGATAATTAGCCCCGCGGATAGTTAGCCAAAAAACCAGTGCAAGCATCAAGAGCATTATGGGATATCCGAATATTTTGCTTGTAAATACAGCATCGAGTGTGCGATCCTTTTTGTTATATTCAGATGATTCAATGGTGATAACGCCGTTACATATTTTTTCTGCGGTCTTAACTATCGAGCTTGCAATCGTATCTCTCAATTTTTCATCATCAAAGCCTTGTTCAAAAAGGGCATGGCGTGAAGACTCTGCGACACCTCTTGTTTCATCGCTGATTTTCGGAAGCTTAAGTATAAACTTG
>JAZUQN010000046.1:0-29809 GCA_045605745.1 Eubacteriales bacterium | reverse complement strand
GATTATGCTCTATAACGAGAATAGAGTTTCCCGAATCGCACAGCTTTTGAAGCACATCGATGAGCTTTGCCACGTCTGAAGAATGAAGCCCTGTTGTAGGCTCATCAAGAATATACATAGTTTTTCCTGTTGAACGCTTGGACAGCTCGGTGGCCAGCTTAACTCGCTGGGCTTCACCGCCGGAGAGAGTTGTTGAGGATTGACCTATCTTGATATATCCAAGGCCAACATCGGTAAGTGTTCTAAGGCGGTTTGCGATTTTTGGAATACCGTCAAAGAATATCACGCCTTCGCTTACGGTCATATCAAGCACTTCATAGATGTTTTTGCCTTTATATTTAACTTCAAGGGTGTCACGGTTGTACCTTTTTCCATGACAAACATCGCATTTAACATAAACATCGGGCAGAAAATGCATTTCGATTTTTTTAACGCCGTCTCCCTCGCAGGCTTCGCACCTTCCTCCTTTGGTGTTAAAGGAAAATCTGCCTGCGCTATATCCCTTTGCTTTTGCATCAGGGGTTTTAGCAAAAAGCTCGCGTATATCCCCGAAAAGACCTGTATACGTGGCAGGATTTGAACGTGGGGTTCGACCTATCGGGCTTTGGTCGATGACGATAACCTTGTCTAAATTTTCTATTCCCTTTATGTCTTGATGCTTTCCCGGATATGTTATTGCTCTGTTAAGCTTTTTTGAAAGAACCGGAGCAATGATTCCGTTTACAAGAGATGATTTGCCCGAGCCTGAAACGCCCGTTATGCAGACGAAGCTCCCGAGAGGGATGTCTACATTGATATTTTTCAAATTGTGCTCCTCGGCGCCTATAACGCTGAGATAACTGCCATTTCCTGCTCGTCTTTTTTGGGGGAGAGGTATCTTTTTTCTGCCGGAAAGATATGCGCCTGTTTCTGAGTTTTTGTTTGCCATTATTTCTTTTGGAGTTCCGGCGGCAACAAGCTGACCGCCATGAATTCCTGCTCCCGGGCCTATGTCGATAATATAGTCGGACGCCATCATCGTTTCTTCATCATGCTCAACAACGATAACGCTGTTTCCGATGTCTCGGAGCTTTTTCAGTGTTCCGATCAGCTTTTCATTGTCTCTTTGGTGTAGTCCGATGCTTGGCTCGTCAAGTATATAAAGCACACCAACAAGAGCAGATCCGATTTGAGTTGCCAACCTTATTCTCTGTGCCTCTCCTCCGGAAAGAGTACCTGCCTTTCGAGTCATAGTGAGATATTCAAGACCGACGCTCACAAGGAAACCCAGCCTTGCTTTTATTTCCTTAATTATCTCCTTGGCAATCAATTCTTCGGTTTCTGAAAGTTTAAGCTTATTTACAAAATCAAGTGCCTCCGAAATCGACATAGAGCAAAATTCGTGGATGTTTTTGCCTCCAACTGTGATAGAAAGTATTGTTTGAGAAAGTCTTGCCCCCTGACATTTTGGGCAGGGCCTTTGATCTATAAATTCGTTATAATATTCATTGCCGTATGAGTTCATTCTGCTTTCGATCATTTTGATAATGCCTTCAAAAACAGTAGTCTGCTTGTGTGCTTCTCCTCCGAAGAAACGAGTTACAGTATATTTTTCAAGCCCAGTTCCATAGAGAACAGCATTCATTTGCTCCTTTGTGAAATCCTTTAGAGGAGTTGTCATTGAAAAGCCCATTTTCTTGCCCACTGCTGCGAACAGTGGACCGTTCCAGCTTTCTTCTTCAAGTGATTTAAAGCCGTTTACGGCAATTCCCCCCTCAGAGAGGGAGAGAGAAAGATTGGGCATCATTTTTTCAATCGAAAGTGTGTTTTGCTCTCCGAGTCCGGAGCACTCCGGGCAAGCACCTTGAGGATTATTAAAAGAGAACATTCTGGGTTCAAGCTCGCCAAAGGAAATTCCATGCTCTTCACAGGCATAATTCTGAGAAAACTCAAGCTCCTTCTCATCCTCCCCATCTCTTGGCAGTGTGTGGATCACAAGATGGCCCTCTGCAAGGGCAAGTGCACTCTCAACGGAGTCCCCGAGTCTTGAGCGTATATCGCCTCGCATAACAAGCCTGTCAACGATTATTTCAACATTGTGCTTAAGATTTTTATCAAGCTTTATCTCCTCAGACAGCTCATATATGCTGCCGTCAACACGAACCCTCACATAACCGCTCTTTTTGGCAGACTCAAAAACCTTTTCGTGTCTGCCTTTTTTTGCTCTCACCACCGGAGCCATCACCATAAACCGTGTGCCTTCGGGCAGGGTCATGATGCGATCTATTATCTGATCTGTTGTTTGCTGCCTTATTTCCTTGCCGCAAACAGGGCAGTGAGGAACTCCTATTCTTGCATAAAGCAGACGCAGATAGTCATATATTTCGGTAACCGTTCCAACCGTTGAACGAGGGTTTTTCGATGTGGTTTTTTGGTCTATGGATATTGCCGGAGAAAGGCCCTCTATGCTGTCAACATCCGGCTTGTCAAGCTGTCCGAGAAACATTCTGGCATAGGATGACAGCGATTCAACAAAGCGTCTGTGCCCTTCGGCATAGATAGTGTCAAACGCAAGCGATGATTTACCAGAGCCGGAAAGACCGGTGATAATAACCAGCTTGTCACGCGGTATTGTAACATCAATATTCTTTAAATTGTGCATTCTTGCACCTTTTATAATGAGTTCGTTTTTCATTTTAATCCCTTAATTTTTTAATCTTATCACGCAGGAAAGCTGCCTGCTCAAATTCAAGACGCCTTGCTGCATCCTTCATTTCCTTTGTAAGCTTTTCGATAAGAGCATCCTTTTCTTTTCTTGTCAGCTTTTTATGAGCCTTTGGAGCATCGCTCTCTTTTGAAGCTTTTTCGGATCTGTCTGAGCTTATACCAATGTCTATAAGATCTCTTATACCCTTTTTAATTGTGTGCGGAACGATTCCGTTTTCTTCATTATATTTTTTCTGAATATCTCGGCGGCGGTTTGTTTCATCTATTGCACTTTTCATAGATCTTGTAACTGTGTCAGCATACATTATAACCTTGCCATGCTCATTTCTGGCAGCTCTGCCAAAGGTCTGTATAAGAGCAGTTTCAGAACGAAGCAAGCCTTCCTTGTCGGCGTCAAGAATGGCAACGAGGGAAACCTCGGGTATATCAAGACCCTCTCTTAGCAGATTTATTCCAACAAGGACATCAAAAACGCCAAGTCTAAGATCTCGAATTATCTCTATTCTTTCCATTGTATCCACATTGAAATGGATATATTTAACCTTAAGTCCGTTTTTTGAAAGATAATCTGTGAGATCTTCCGCCATTTTTTTTGTGAGCGTTGTTACAAGCACTCTTTCTCCTTTTTCTGCTCTTGCTCTTATCTCACCCATAAGATCGTCAACCTGACCTGCTATTGGGCGTATCTCAAGCTCCGGATCGATTAGACCGGTGGGTCTTATGATCTGCTCAACTATCTGAGAAGAATGTTCTTTTTCATATAAAGCCGGTGTTGCGCTTATAAATATAGATTGTCCTATCTTTCCTTCAAACTCCTCAAATGTCAGCGGTCGGTTATCAAAAGCAGAGGGCAGTCTGAAGCCGTATTCAACCAGATTTTTCTTTCTTGCGCCGTCTCCACCGCTCATTGCTCTGACCTGGGGAAGGGTCATATGAGATTCATCAACAAAAAGCAAGAAATCCTTAGGGAAATAATCAAGCAGAGTATATGGAGTGGAACCGGGGGCTCTGCCCGAAAGCACTCTTGAATAGTTTTCAACACCTGAGCAAAACCCGATCTCTCTCAGCATTTCAAGGTCATATTTAACTCTTTCTTCAATTCTTTGGGCTTCAAGAAGCTTGCCGCAACTCTCAAAATATGCTTTGCGCTCTTTCATTTCCTCTTCGATTTCCGAGAGAGCCGCCTCTCTTTTGTCATCTGAAACGGCATAGTGTGTTGCAGGGAAAATAGCGGCATATGAAAGAAGCCTTATAAGCTCACCTGTTACCACATTGATCTCTGATACTCTTTCTATTTCATCGTCAAAAAATTCAACTCGCAGTGCTTTTTCGCCTGAATTTGCAGGGAATACCTCAACGCAGTCTCCTCTTACTCTGAATTTATCTCTCACAAAGTTAATATCGTTTCTGTCATAGCTGATGGCAATCAGCTCTCGTATAAATGTGTCTCGATCCTTTTTCATTCCGGGTCTGACAGCAAGAGTCAGTTTTTTATATTCCTCGGGATCACCCAAGCTGTATATGCAGGAAACGCTGGCAACGATAATCACATCTCTTCTTTCAAAAAGCGAGGAGGTTGCGCTGTGACGGAGCTTGTCGATTTCGTCATTTATCATCGCATCCTTTTCGATATAGACATCCTTTCCGGGGATATATGCTTCGGGTTGATAATAGTCATAATAGGAAACAAAATACTCAACAGCGTTTTCGGGAAAAAACTCGCGAAATTCAGAGCAGAGCTGGGCTGCCAGAGTTTTGTTGTGCGCAAGGACAAGTGTTGGGCGGTTGACCTTGGCAATAACATTTGCCATAGTAAAAGTTTTTCCGGAGCCTGTAACACCAAGCAGTGTTTGATTTTTAAGCCCGGCCTCAACGCCTCTTGCCAGAGCTTCGATGGCTTCGGGCTGATCTCCCGTAGGTTTAAAATCAGAAACCAATTTAAACTTTTCCATTGCTCATCCTCCTATAAAACACTCATTATATGATACATCAAATTTTGTTTTTTGTCAATAGATAAAATTCCTAAAACAGAATTTTACAGTGCAGGCCTTGTGTAAATTTCAACGCGAATATACCGAAAATGGATTTGAACTCTTTTTTTACAAATATGTAATTTAGTACATTGCTTTTTTTTGTAAAATAGTGTATAATTTAAAAAATGCAAGTGTGAATTACATTTTTGATGGAGTTAATAAAATGAAAAAAACAATTACGGTGGCAGTTATCGGCTGTGGAAGAATTGCTGAAGCAGAGCATTTTAAAGCTCTTGATGCGATCAATGGCGTGCGCATAAAATATGCTTGTGACATAATTTATGAAAAGGCACAAAAAATGAAGGATGAATATTCTTCTGTTGAAAATGCCATAGCGGATTATAAAATTGCGTTGGCGGATGAGGAGATTGATGCGGTTTATGTTTTGACACCAAATTATTCTCATTATACCATAACGATGGATGCTCTTAGAGCAGGAAAACACGTATTCTGTGAAAAGCCGATAACGGTTAATTATGAGCTTTCGCTCAAAATGAAGAGGGAAGCGGACAAGCGTGGTAGGCTTCTTAATATTGGCGTTTGCAATCGTTATCATCGCTCGGTTGAGCTTCTTCATAATATGATAAAAGAGGGCAAATTCGGCAATGTATATCATGTATATTGTTCCTTCAGAGCCTGCAGAAGTATTCCGGGACTTGGCGGAGATTTTACAACGAGATCGCAATCAGGCGGCGGTGTTCTGATTGATTGGGGCGTGCACTTTTTTGACTTGATACTTTATATCTTAGGCGATGTTAATTTGAAAAGTCTCACCTGTGATACCTATAGCGAGATGGCAAAGGATATGAAAGCATATAAATATAAAACCATGTGGGCAGAGGACACCGGAAATATCGAAAACGGAACAAACGACGTTGAGGACTATATAAGCGGCTATATAAGAACAAGTGGAGCTTCTATTTCCTTTAACGGTGCTTGGGCACAGAATCTTGATAGGAACGATATGTATGTTGATTTTCTTGGAGACAAAATGGGAGCAAGATTTACATATTATGGGCAGATCGAGCTTTTTAATGGTGAAACACTTGAAACAGAGATAACAGATCATGATTTGCCGGGTATGCATTTCATTGAGAACGAAGCCTTTATAGAAGCTGTGAGAAATGGTGAGAAGACTCGCAGCAATATAGACAATGTGCTAAGAAGCGCACTTTTGCTTGACAAGCTCTATAAATCTGCAGAGCTTAAAAGGGAAGTAAAAATTTAAAAATTAAACAGACCGAATCAAAAATGAATCGGTCTGTTTTTATCTATGAAGTTGAAATTTGATTTATCGGGGAGACATAGGAGAACACACTGCGAAATTTTTATGTACAATAGCTCACCGCACACTGCTTTCGTTTGCTGCAGACGATTGCCTTTAAAAATTTCGCAGTGTGCTCTTGTTTGTAAAAACGCAACTCGCCCATAAACTCCTGTTGGCAAAGCATAGACATTGCGCAAAACACAAAAAGTGCTGAGTTTTTCACTCAGCACTTTTACAATGTTATTTTTCAAATCCAAGCTCAACCTCGACATCAAAAATAAGCCCTTTTCTGTAAACCTTTAGCTCAACCGTGTCTCCGGCTGTCATATCCGAGATAACATTTGAGATATCTGCAACAGACAAAACCTCATATCCGTTTATGCCGATAATTATATCACCGATTTGAAGATGATTTGCTGCATCATATCCATCGCTTATCTCTGAAACATAAACGCCCGACACCGCAAATTGATTTCCCTTGCTGACAGCACCTCCGGATATTCCGATTATTGCTCGTTTTTTTGCAATTGAGGTGTTGTTATCTGTGATATCCTCGCCAGTTTCAATTATTCTGTTCAGAATTTCAAGAGCTCCGTCGATCGGAATAGCAAAGCCGATACCGTCATAATCATTTGCAAGCTTTAGTGTATTGATGCCGATGACCTGACCTTTTTCGTTGATAAGCGGCCCACCGCTGTTTCCCTTGTTTATGCTGGCACTTGTTTGAATAAGGGTCATGGTTTTTTTAAATGCGCCGGTCAATTCATCGTAAATCTTTATGTCCCTATTGATTGCAGATATTATACCGCTTGTAACTGTTCCTGCAAGCTCAAGACCTGATGGGGTTCCAATGGCAACTGCAAGCTCTCCAACTATAAGCTCATCCGAGCTGCCAAATTCTGCAGCAGGGTAGTCACCGCCTTCAATTTTCACAACTGCAAGGTCGCTCAGCTCGTCTTTTCCTATTATTTTCGCTCCGTGCTCAGAGCCATCAAGCATTATAACCGAAACTTCCTCCGCATCTTCAACAACATGAGCGTTGGTTGCTATATACCCATCGCTTGTCATAATTATGCCTGTTCCAATGCTTTTTGCAGAAGAAGTTGAAACGCTTATTCCAACAACTGAGGGCTTTACTTTGTCAGCGATCTCCGGAATGGTTAAAACTCCGCTTTCACTATCATATTCTCTCACATAGATGGTTTTTTCGTGTTCAATTATCTTTGTTTCTGTTATGTTTGCAAAGTCATCCACTATAAGGACTGCTGCAAGAATCAGAAAACAGATCGCAAAGGCAACCGTCATCACGATAGCGTAAATCAAAGCCCCTTTTTTTTCCTTCTTCTTTGCAATTTTTCTGCTTTGCGCATCCTGCTCATCATAGCTCCATTTAAAAGCATACATGGGCGCATTGTTTATTTGTTCTTTGTTTTCCGTTTGGGAGGGATTTTGGTTTGCTTCAATCGAATCATCCTTCTCCTCGGGGGTAAAATCAAATCTGTTTTCTTCCATATTAACCTCTGTTTATTCTAAAAGTAAAAGCCGTGGATTCTCCCTCGGTGCTTTCTGCCCATATTTTGCCGCCGTGGGCATCGATTATGCTTTTTGAAATATACATTGCAAGCCCTGTGCCTGAGCTATCTCTTTTGTAAAACGGAAGAAAGACATCTTCGACATCTGTCTTTGACATTCCTTCTCCCGTGTTTTCAACACAGACAGTTATTTCATCGCAAAAATCATTTATATTAATACTAAGCTTTCCTTTTGTATATGAGAATTTTACCGCATTTTCTAAGATATTATACAGAACTCTTGTTATTGCGCCTTCGTCACCAAGAGCAATGATACTGTCTCGATCTGTTTTAAAGAGAAGATCAAGCTTTTTTGATGCAATTCGAGTTTCAAGGGAGATAATGACTCTCCTTGCACATTCACATATATCAAATGGTGAAAATGAGAAATTTAAAGTTCCGGTTTCGATTTTGGAGGCATCAAGCAGCTCCTCACAAATTTTCTCAAGTCTGCCGGCCTCATCTCTTATCACACCGAGATAGTGGTTCCTTTGATCATCCGGAATTTTCCCGTCGATAATTGCATCGGCAAATCCGGCGATGGAGGTTAGCGGAGTTTTCATATCATGTACTGAAGCCGATATCAATGCTATCAGCTCTTTGGCAGAATCCTTTTTCTCATTCATAGCAGTTTACCGTCTTTTCAAAATTTTACGCCAATGCTATTGCATCGGCGTAAACAAAAATCTTATGCTAAAAGCTCGAATTTATAGCCCACGCCCCAAACGGTTTTGAGTATCCATTTATCGGAGACACCGTCAAGCTTTTCGCGAAGGCGTTTAACATGAACATCAACCGTTCTTGAGTCACCGAGATAGTCAAAGCCCCAAACCTTGTCCAGAAGCTGATCGCGTGTGAAAACATGGTTTGAATTTGATGCAAGAAAATATAGAAGCTCAAGCTCCTTTGGGGGAACATCAACGCTTTTTCCGCCAAGCTTAAGTTCATATTTCTGCAGGCTTATCTCTATGTTTTCAAATTTTATAACATCATCATTGCTCTGAGAAGAATGAGCATTATAACGGCGGAGCACAGCCTTAACTCTTGCGGAAAGCTCTTTTACATTGAAGGGCTTAACGATAAAATCATCTGCGCCAAGCTCAAGACCGAGAACCTTATCAAAAACTTCACTTTTTGCAGTGATCATAATTATCGGCTTTGAGGATTGCTCTCTTATCTCGCGGCAAACCTGCCAGCCATCCTTTTTGGGAAGCATTATGTCAAGGAGCACCAGATCAGGCTCATACATTTTGAAATAGCTCAGACCTTCGATTCCATCGGTTGCAACCTTAACCTCATATCCTTCATTTTCAAGATATATTTTAACAAGGTCGCAAATATTTGCATCATCATCTATAAGAAGAATTTTTGTGTCCATCATATCGTGTACCTCCGTTATATGTTTTGTCTTATGATACCATTTTAAGCCTTCAATGGGAAAACCATGTGAATGTTTTTTGAAAGTTAGCGGAATTTTGTCGTAAAAATGAAGAAATTGTGTGCAAAAACTCATATCCAGTTCAATATTATAACACATTTTAATGAAAATGTAAATAATTTTTACAAAAAAATAAAATTTTTTTAGTCTAATTTATAAATGTACTTGAAAAAATGCGGCTTGTGGTTTATAATATACCATGAAGTATTATGTCAGGAGAAATTATTATTAATGAAATTTGGTATAGTTGGACTCCCTAATGTTGGTAAAAGTACACTTTTTAATGCACTGACAAATGCCGGTGCTGAATCTGCGAACTATCCTTTCTGCACAATTGAGCCGAATGTAGGCATCGTTGCCGTTCCGGATAGCCGTCTTGATGTTCTTGCTGAAATGTATAATCCCGAAAAATATACCCCTGCTGTTATTGAATTTGTTGATATTGCGGGCCTTGTCAGAGGTGCCTCAAAGGGGGAAGGACTTGGAAATAAGTTTCTGTCTCACATCAGGGAGGTGGATGCGATACTCCATGTTATTCGTTGCTTTAATGATGATAATATTATCCATGTTGACGGTGCGATCGACCCAATGCGCGACCTTGAAACCATTAACCTTGAGCTTATCTTTTCAGATATGGAGATTCTTGAGCGAAGAATGGATAGAGTTCGCAAGGCAATGAAGGGGGATAAGACTCTTGCACCGGAGCTGGAGGCTCTTGAAAAGGTTTATGCAGGGCTTGAAGAGGGAAAATGTGCCCGTGCACTTGAGCTTAGTGATGATGAGCTTGCGTTTATAGCTGAAGCCAATCTGCTAACTTTTAAGCCTATCATATATGTTGCCAATGTGAGCGAGGATGAGGCAGGCAGTGAGCCCACAGGAAATGAAATGTATATGAAGCTGAAGGCGCACGCCGAAAGCGAGCACGCACAGGTCATGGCTATTTGCGCAGGTATTGAAGCGGAGATAGCGGAGCTTCCTGCAGATGAAAAAGCTGTGTTCCTTGAGGATCTTGGAATAGCTGAAAGCGGTCTTGACCGTCTTATTAAGGCAAGCTATACATTGCTTGGCCTTATAAGCTATCTCACAGCCGGGCCAAAAGAAGTTCGCGCTTGGACCATAACAAAGGGAACAAAAGCTCCTCAGGCGGCAGGTAAGATACACAGTGATTTTGAGCGTGGATTTATCCGTGCCGAGATAGTTGCATATGACGATCTTATGAAATGCGGCACAATGAACGCAGCAAAAGAGCAGGGACTTATGCGCAGTGAGGGCAAGGAATATGTCATTGCAGACGGCGATATAGTTCTTTTTAGATTTAATGTATAATACTTATAAACAGATAAATAAAGCCGCCCATTGGAGCACCAATTGGCGGCTTTATTATGTTAGTCAGTAGGGATTTCTTTTGCAAGCGCAGCATTTTTATATCTGCGGTCGCTTGTTACATCACGGAGTATCCTTATTCCATTTGGAATCTCAAATTCTTCGTCCTCGCTTTGAAGCTCTACTTCCATAATAGCTCTGTCACTCCAGAAAGGATAGATGTCGATTTCAAACAGGTGCCCTCCGTTTCGGAGAATAAGTCGTTCCTTTTCGATAGGACATCTTTTTGGGTCTGCGTTTTTGAGCTCGGATTTGTAATCGCTAAGGCTGATCTCTTTTTCGTCCTCATAGGAGGACATATCGCTTATGTGCTTCTTTTCGGTTTTATAATATCTGACCGTGTCTTTATATCTGCGAAGACGAACACGGGCTGTTATGCTTTCCTCAGATAAAAGATATGTTTGGATAATATGACTCCTATCTTCGGGTGGAATGTTCGATAGAATGTCATTTGCCGGATACTCGATTAAAAACTTCTTTTCTATTTCTTTGTTTTTTAAATTCATTATATATCTCCGTTATTTAAAAATATTTAAAACTGCTGCAAGCATCTGGGCTGCCTCGCCTCGATTAACTATTGAATTTGGTGAAGCATATCCGCCAAGGGTCTGAAGCACTCCCATAGAATTCATAGAATAGATGGCATCGCTTGCCCAAAAGGGTAGTGCGCTGTTGTCAGCAAATACAGGCATTATAATAGGCTTCTCAACCTTTTTAGAGTCAGATATGATGCTGTTTACCATAACTGCGGCCTCTGCCCTTGTTATTGTAGTGTTTGGTAAAAAGCAAAGCTCACCGTCTATTTCGGACCCATTTATAAACCCAAGGCTATATGCTGTGCTGACATAACCTTTTAAATTGTTTGGGATATCATCATCGTCGGAGAAAACTGTTTTGACAGCGCTTCCCGGATCGCTGATTCCCGCCGCTCTCATTGCAAGAGAGAGAAATTCTGCACGGCTAATGCTTTGATCCGGGGAGAAATATGTGATGCCGTCGATTACAGTTCCGCTCATTAGAGAGTTTTCGGTCATTGTGAGTGCGGCATTATAAACATTGCAATCATCAATGTCCCCAAATGTAACAGCACTTCTGCGCTTTTCTATATTTATCGAAACCTTTGCTGCCGCAGAATAATTGCCGTATATGTCTCTTGCTACATATGAAAAGCTATCTTTTCCGGTATAACTGCCCTCGGGTGTATAAACATATTGTCCGCTTTCTCTGTCAAGAAGAACCGCAGAGCCATTTTTGGGATAAGAAACAATTTCAAAGACAAATTTATCTCCATCCGGATCATAAGCATCCAGCTTTCCTATTGTGGAAACCATATCGTGGGTGCTGACAGAAAGTGAACTATCTGAGGCAAGGCTGATTGTTGGGCTATAGTTTAACTTTTCAACAAAATGAAGATTGCATTTTATTGAATAGCCTTGGCCTCTTGAAAAAACAAAGCTTCCGCTGCGAACTGCGTCTGATGCAGGCACAAATGTGAGCAGGTTTAGGTTTTCTTCGGAGATTTTTTGCCCTTCGCTAAGTGATGCACTACCGAGCAGCAGTTTACCTTCACTTGCGGCAGGAATCGCCACTATCGTCAAAGCTCCGATATCCGAAATGTTGAGGGCACGCTTAAAATCATCGGCAGAAAAACCGATGTTATCACCAACCATAGCTGTTTTTGCCATATCCGTGTTTGCTGCGAGAACAGATAGACCGGGGGAGACAGGCGCCCTTTCTTCGCTTGCTGAAATGCTGAGTGTGAGTAATGCGGCAATCATCATTATCACCGTCACCAAAATCGTTTTCTTCATAAATTATACCACCTTTCAACCGTTTCGTAAAGTAACTATTAAAATTTATTCTGCAAAAAGGTAAAATATACCGATTGTTTTTGTAATAAAAAACCTATTTTAGATGCAAAATAATGATAATTAACTTTAGTGAGGTGGCTATGAGAAGATTAAGCAAATTTTATAGAGAGAATGTTGCTCATCTTGATAAAACACTGCGTATTGACGAAAGCTTTGATATGCTGAAAAAGGTTATGAAGATCGGTGAAGATGAAATAACGATGTATTATATTGACGGCTTTGTTAAGGACACGGTTATGGGCAAGCTGATGATATATTTTCTTTCGCTCAAAGGACTTGGGGAGCCTTCAAAGGATTGCGCTGATAACTTTCTCAGGGCTCATATGCCCTATGTGGAGGCAGAGGTTACAGAAGATCTTGATAAAATGATCAGTACAATGCTTAGCGGTGCAACCTTAATGATAGGAAGCCGCTTTGAGGATAAGGCAATTTTGATAGACTCAAGGTCATATCCTGCAAGAGGAACTGAAGAGCCTGAAAATGACAGAGTTATGCGAGGAGCAAGGGATGGTTTTGTTGAAACTCTTATTTCAAATACTGCTCTTATTCGCCGCCGTATTAGAGACACATCGCTGACAATGTCTTATGTTTCTGTTGGCAGACACACGAAAACGGATATAGCAATTTGTTATATGGCAGATAAAGCCGATATTGATTATGTTGAATATCTTAAGAAAAGACTAAAAGATATCGATACCGGATCGCTTGCGCTGAGCCATCAATCGCTCACGGAATGTCTTGTGAAGAGCAGGTGGTATAACCCGTTTCCAAAAATAAGAAACACCGAGCGTCCGGATGCTGCGGTTGCTCAGATCCTTGAGGGGAGTATTATAATCCTTTGTGACAACTCTCCTGAGGCAATGATACTTCCCACATCTATCTTTGATTTTATGCAGGAGACAAATGATTTTTATTATCCCCCATTAACAGGCAGTTATCTCAGACTTGTAAGGCATATTGTCTTTCTTTCAACGCTTGTTTTAATTCCCACATGGTATCTATTTATAATGAATCCAAGTATTGTACCATCATGGCTAAGCTTTACGCTTCCCACCTCTGAGGCAAAAATACCGATAATAGCCCAATTGCTTGTTGTTGAATTTATACTTGACGGCCTTAAGCTTGCCTCGATGAACACTCCAAATATGCTGGCAAATTCCTTATCAATTGTGGGAGGATTGATTCTTGGTGATTTCGCTGTTGGAGTGGGTTGGCTTATTCCTGAGGTTATCTTGTATATGGCTTATGTTTCTATTGCCACATTTACGCAAACCAGCTATGAGCTTGGATATGCTTTCAAGTTCTTGAGAGTTGTTATTCTCATTTTAACTGCTATATTTAATGTGTGGGGGTATATTGCAGGAATAGTTTTAACATTTATTCTTATATGTACAAACAAAACCGCAAATGGCAGACGCTCATATCTCTATCCTTTGCTTCCTTTTAACGGAAAGGCCCTATTAAGCCTTTATATAAGATTGAAAAAATCCGAAAAAAACTGAGCTTGACCATAACTTTTAAATTAAGTCAACAAACACCCCGAAAAGCTCCTGAGTTCTTAAAACAAATGGATTGGATAATATAAATAACAAGGGGCGAGTAGCTTTCGATACTCGTCCATTGTTATTTATAGCAATTCTTGAATTTCCATAAGCTTTCGTGCAGCCTCTTAATCATCGCCTTGCGAAGCTCGGATTCTTCGGTTGAAGTTTAGCATTAAATGGTCGATTGTTTTTCAAATCGGCCTTTTTTATATAAATTTTTCGATTTGCTGAATAATTTGGAAAATAAATTACCATATAATACCAATACCCCCTCTTTGCCAATATTTGTGCGTTGAAAAGAGGGGAAATTCATAGTAAAATATACATAGCGATATCATTTGGGGAAAGGAATGACTCATATGGAATTTGCTAATACTAACAGTGAAAGGAATGTATCTAAATGAAAAGACGAAGTATTTGGGTGAGGTGTATTTTTACCATCACATTAGTTGCTTTGATGACAATTGTCTTTGCAATGTCAGCCTATGCATTTGGAGAAGCGATTGTTGCCCCGGTTTCTATCGAGCTTGATGGGGAGCTTGTACTTGAGGATGATGACGGAGAGGGTGCGCTTCTTGTAAACGGAGTAACATATGTGCCTTTGCGCAGATTTTGCACACTTATGGGAGGCTGTGAAATAGCTTGGGATAATGATGCACGAGCAGCTTCTGTTACGGCATCTGCCCTCCATATCATTGTACCGGAGGGGGCTGAATATATGATGGTGAATGATAGAGCATTTTATTGTCCCGGCGGAAGTTTTTTAAAAGACGGAACGATGTATGTACCCGTGAGAGTGATTTCTAAAGCATATGGAATAGATGTTGCTTGGATGGCAAAGGAAGGAGTTGTGCCCGGATATGTTGAACTGACATCCGGAGGAAAGAGGGCAGAGAATGCTTCGGATGTTTATGATGCTGAGGTTCTTTATTGGCTCTCTCGTATCATTTCCGCAGAAAGCCGCGGCGAAAGTCTTATGGGGCAGATTGCAGTTGGAAATGTTGTTCTGAACCGCACAAGAGATGAGGCGTTTCCAAACACCGTTTACGATGTAATATTTGATACAAAATTTGGTGTTCAATTTACGCCTATCTCAAACGGCACTATATATAAAGAGCCTTCGGAGAGTAGCGTTGTTGCGGCTAAAATATGCCTTGAAGGATATACCGTTTCTGACAAGATACTCTATTTTCTAAATGAGGCCATTTCAACAAATCTTTGGGTATCAAATAACAGAACTTACATTATGACCCTTGGTAATCACACCTTTTATTCTTAAAACTAATTTAATAGGGCAAAGGAGCATAGCCAAATAGTGGCTGTGCTCTTTTGCTTTTAGATATAGCAATTGTCAAAAGTGCACAAAAAGGAGCTGCATATTTCTACATTTTGAGAGCACTAAAGACAAAATTCGCTCTTGCAATATGGAAAAATTTATAGTATAATAAGGATATGGTAACGAAAACCATGGTAAATACACTAACAGAAAGGATTGTTTTTTGCTAGCAAAAAACAACGCGGTATACCTAAAATGGCAGTATTTGAAACAAAACAAATCAGAAATGTTGCACTTCTCGGACATGGTGGTGCCGGTAAGACTTCCTTGACAGAGGCAATGCTTTATATAGCTAAGTGCATTGACCGTCTTGGAAAAACTCCGGACGGAAACACTACATCCGACTATGATGCTGAAGAAATAAAGAGAGGCTATTCTATTAGTGCTACAGTATCGGACCTTGTTTGGGGAGATGCTAAGATCAATGTTATCGACACCCCCGGTTATCTTGGCTTTGTTGGCGAGGAAATGCAGGGTGTTAGAGTTGCTGATAGCGCAATTATCGTTCTTGACGGCAAGGCGGGAGTTGAGGTTGGTACGGAGCTGGCTTGGGATTATGCCATAGACATCCCAAAGGCATTCTTTATCAATAAGTGTGATGATGCTGAGGCTGATTTTGAGCGTGTGTTCAAGGGCCTCCATGCAAAATTCGGTAACGCTCTTTGCCCCGTATTTATTCCTGTTCGCTCCGGAAACACCGTTGTGATGGTTGACCTTATGGACATGAAGGCGTATGAATACGCAACAGACGGATCTCGCAAGGAAGTTCCTATGAATGTTGATTTTGCAACTCTTGCAGCTCAATATAAGGATGCATTTAACGAGGCTATCGCTCAGACAAGCGACGAGCTTCTTGATAAATATTTTAATGGTGAGGAGATTACACACGATGAAGCTGCTGAGGCACTTCATACCGGTATTATAAACGGTTCGATTGTTCCTGTATATTGCGGATCTTCCACAAAGATGTGGGGCGTTCGTGCGCTTCTTGATGCTATTGACCATTCCTTCCCGCGCCATACTGCCAAGAAGACAGAAAAGGTGATTTCAGATAATACTTTCGCTCCTTTCGATATAGATCCCGAGGGACCAACAGCTCTCTTCATATTTAAGACGGTTGTTGACCCGTTTGTAGGTAAAATGTCCTTCTTTAAGGTTATGAACGGTGCTCTTAAAAAGGATGTCACTCTGAAAAATACCACTTCGGGTGCTGCTGAAAAGATTGCAAAGATATACACTCTTAAGGGCAAGAAGCAGACAGAGGTGAACGAGCTTGCTTGCGGCGATATCGGTATGCTTGCAAAGCTTAGCGCAACAGGTACTTGCGATACACTTACCAATGCGGGAGAGATTAAGTTTGTACCCGTTAATTATCCCGAGCCTAATATGTGCATGGCTCTTGCTCCTCAAGCAAAGGGAGATGAAGATAAGATTTCTCAAGGTATAACAAAGCTTCTTGAAGAAGATCTGACTGTTAGATTTGAAAATAACGCAGAGACAAAGCAGATGCTTATCTACGGTATGGGAGATATCCATCTTGATGTTATAGTTGCAAAGCTTAAGAGCCGCTTTGGCACATCGGTTAAGCTGGATACACCTATAATACCTTACCGTGAGACAATTACAAAGAGTGTTGAGGTTGAAGGAAAGTATAAGAAGCAGACCGGCGGTCACGGACAGTATGGTCATGTTAAAATTCGCTTTGCACCCGGTGATGGTGACGATAAGCTGGTATTTACAGAATCAACAGTTGGCGGAAGTGTTCCTAAGAACTTCCATCCTGCAGTTGAAAAGGGACTTCAGGAGGCAATGTTGAAGGGTGTTGCAGGATATCCTGTTGTTAATATCAAGGCTGATCTGTTTGACGGTTCTTATCATGATGTTGATAGCTCTGAAATGTCCTTTAAGCTGGCGGCAGGCATTGCGTTTAAAGAATGTCTGAAAACTGCAAAGCCGGTTCTTCTTGAGCCTGTTGGCGCACTCAAGGTAACAGTTCCGGATTCTGTTGTGGGAGATATCATGGGTGACCTCAATAAGAGGCGCGGAAGAGTTATGGGAATGGAAGCGGCAGAAAAGAAGGCATATACCGTTATTGAAGCCGAAGTTCCGAGAGCTGAGATGATGGATTATACCATTTCACTCCGTGCTATGACACAGGGACGCGGCAAATTTACATTCAACCCCCTGCGCTATGAGGAAATGCCTTCTGCGAATGCACAGAAGATTATTGATGCATATAAGGCTAAGGGCGAGGAATAATATAGTTAGAAAAATAGGGCTGAGTCATTGACTCAGCCCGTTTTTTGTTTTAAGGATTTATCATGAAAGAATTAAGTAAACAGGAGTTTGTGGGGGAGTTTAATTTTACAAAAAAGAGCACACTGCGAAGTTTTTGTAGAGCAATCACTTTTCACAAACGAGAGCAGTGTGCTCTCCTATTCTCCCCGACAAATCAAAATTTTTATGTTCACAATTAAAAGGGACTGAGCCTTTCGGCTCAGTCCCTTGATTTTTTATATTTCGTCCTTGCTTTCAATATACCTTTTGGCTTGGGTTGAGAAGAGCTCATAATATTTTCCCTTGCGCTCCATCAGCTCTTTATGGGTGCCTTCTTCAACAACGGCACCGTGTTCGAGAACCACTATCTTTGTGGCAATGGTTGCGCTGGAAAGCCTATGCGATACAAAAATGGACATTTTGTCCTTTCTAAGCTCGTCAAATTGATTAAATATCTCTTGCTCTGCAATTGCATCAAGAGAAGCGGTTGGCTCGTCGAGAATAAGAATATCATTTTCACTGTAAAATGCTCTTGCGATGGCTAATTTTTGCCATTGACCAATGGAAAGCTCAATGCCGTTTTGCTCAAAATGGCGCATAAGCGGCGTGTCAAATCCGTTTGGCAAGCGATTTATATAATCCGCAGCATCCGCTTGCTTTGCGGCGTATCTTAATTCTTCTTCATCCATTCTTCTTTCAACATCACCGAAGGCAATGTTTTCGCCAACAGTTACCGCATATTTTCCAAAATCCTGGAAAATTATGCCGAAGGTTTTATAAATATCGCTAACATCATATGAGCGAATATCTTTTCCGTCAAGGAGAATAACACCTTCGGTGGGGTCATAAAGTCTTGTTAGAAGCTTTATGAGCGTAGTTTTTCCGGCACCGTTAAGGCCAACCAGAACAACGGTTTCCCCGGGAGAAAATTTCAGATTTATATTTTTAATAACAGGTCTGTCTGTTCCCGGGTATGAAAAGCTCACATTGCAAAATTCTATTGTGTGTGGTGCTCCGTGCTTCACTCTTTCGGGTTTTTCGGGGTTCAGCGGAACAACACTCTGCTTTTCATCCATAAACGAAATTAGATTATCGATGAACAGCGTTCCCTCATAAATAGATGCAGAGGTTGTGATAAGTGACGAAACATTTGAAGCAATAGATGTGAGAGAATCGGTATAGAGGGTATAGTCTCCGATAAGTATTTTTCCCGTTAGAACAAGAAAAGCAATGAAAGCAAAAAATGCACAGTTTGTTATAGCTGCTAAAATTGCCAATGCAACATGCCATGCGTTTTCTGTAACTATCAGTTTCTTTATTCCGGCATAGTAGACCTTATATACTTGAACGAATTTGTCAATAAAAGAGTCTGCAAGACCAAAGATTCTGACTTCTTTTGCCATATCCTTGTTTACCATAATATCGCTGTAATAATTCATCTGTCTGCGCTCTTTTGATTTCCAGCGCATATAGAAGAAATTTTTGCGGCGGTATGTGAAATTTATAATAGCAGAAGGTATAGACACAACAACCATAACTATGGAGGCCCACCAAAGTCCCGGAGCAGTTGACAAAACTACAACATATGATATCAGCTTAATGAATGTACTGACAACCGTAAATGTAGAATTTAATATTTGAATTGGGCGGTGACCTGCCTCTCGGTTGGCGTTTTCGAGCTTTTCATAGAAGGCAGGTTGGTCAAATGCTGCAATATCAAGCTCTCGTGCCTTCCTCATTATTCTGACCTTAACGCATTTAACTATATTTTCTCCCGAAATTCTTAGAACCGCACTGTTGATTTGTCCAACTACGCTATTGAGAATTTTGAGAACAAACATAAATATGAGCAGAAAGAACACGCTTTCGCCGGAAAAAGAAAAGTTGAAAAATTCCTTTGCGCTGCTATATTTATTAAATCCCAATTGCAGAGCGTTTAAAAGATAACGGGAAACATATGAGCTTACTATTGGCATTACACCTTGAAAAAGGGAAATTAATGATAAAACGATAAGTATCCATGGGCCGGTTTCCCAAACGAGCTTAACGATATATATCATTCTTTCAAAAAAACCGCCTAAAAGCTCCCTTAAATATCTGGGAATATCCTTTATGCTCTTTGGCGCCTCGATTTTTTTATATTCAAAATTACTTCTCGGTGGCGGCAAGTGCTTCACCCTTTCTTTTGAAATATCTACATCTAAATTTTAACATAAAAAGGCTGTCTTTGCAACCTTTTTGGGAATTTTTTTGCAAATATATTGAAAAAAAGATTATGATATGGTAAAATAAATTTATTGAATATTAGGAGAAAAAATATGAAGCAATGCTTTTTGGCGGCAGATATACTGCTGCCTGATTTTGATAAAATTGACGGAACAAGATGGTCGGTTGTTGCCTGTGATCAATATACAAGTGAGCCTGAATATTGGGCAGAAGTTGAGAAAACTGTTGGAGACGCTCCTTCAACTCTTAATATCACTTTGCCCGAGGTTTATCTTTCAGAAACCGGGAAAAGAGTTCCATCCATTAATGCAGAGATGGAAAAATATCTAAAGGATATACTTGTTTCCCATAATGAAACCATGATATATCTTGAAAGAACTCAGCCAAACGGTAAGATGCGCCGAGGTATAATCGGTATGGTAGATCTTGAAGAATATGATTTTTCAAAAGGATCATCTTCTCTGATAAGAGCAACCGAGGGAACTGTTCTCGAGCGCATTCCGCCAAGAGTTAGGATAAGAAAGGATGCTCCGATTGAGCTTCCTCATATCCTTATGTTGATTGATGACCCCCAAAAAACGGTTATCGAGCCTGTGTCAAAAAACAAATCATCTATGGAAAAAGCGTATGATTTTGATTTGATGATGGGAGGTGGCCATGTTTTTGGATGCTTTGTTCAAAAAGAAGAGCAGGGGAGAATAATCAAGGCTCTTGATGCATTGGTTCTGCCGGAGGCAATGAAAGCACGATATGGCGGAGATTATGCCCCCCTCCTTTTTGCGGTAGGAGATGGTAATCATTCTCTCGCAACAGCCAAAACCTGCTATGAAAGCATCAAAGAGGAGCTTGGTGAGATCGCCAAGGATCATCCGGCAAGATATGCTCTTGTTGAAATCGAAAATCTCCATGATGATACCCTCGAATTCGAGCCGATCTACAGAGTGGTTTTCGGAGCAGATGAAAATGATCTTTTGTCAAGTCTATCTAAGTACGCAAGTGAACTTGGTGGTTCTGAAAAAGCCCAGAGGGTTAAGATAGTTACGGCAAATGGCGACAGCGAAATGACATTTGAGCATCCAACAGCACAGCTGACTGTTGGAACTCTTCAGGCCTTTCTTGATAGATATGTAAAAGCTCACAGGGGCGTTGAGGTTGATTATATTCACGGTGAAGAATCTTTGAGAAGGCTTGCTTCAAAAGAGGGTACTGTTGGATTCCTTTTCGATGGAATGACTAAGGATCAGCTGTTCAAGACGGTTATTTGCGACGGTGCGCTCCCAAGAAAAACCTTTTCAATGGGGCATGCAGATGACAAAAGATTTTATCTTGAATGCAGAAAAGTCAAGAAATAAAATAATGGTGGATTTACAATATAAAAAGCCGTAATTGCAATGGTAAAAACTACTCATATCAGTTATAATTAAAATGGTTGGCTGTGTTTACAGCAAAAAATATAATTGTAAATAACGGAGGAATATTGCCATGAAAATGACTCTCAGATGGTTTGGTACAGGCTATGACAGCGTTACTCTTGATAAAATTCGTCAGATCCCCGGTGTAAAAGGCGTTATCACAACTCTTTATAATACAAAGCCCGGAGAGGTTTGGACAAGAGAGGCTATCCGAGCTCTTAAAGAAGAGGTTGAGGCGGCAGGTCTTGAGATCAGCGGCATTGAAAGCGTTAATATCCACGATGATATAAAAATCGGTCTTCCAACAAGAGATAAGTATATTGAAAACTATATAAAGACACTTGAAAATTTGGGCGAGGAAGGCATAAAGATGGTGTGCTATAACTTCATGCCCGTTTTCGACTGGACAAGAACAGATCTTGCAAAGCCTCGTCATGATGGCTCAACAGTTCTAGCATATGATCAGAATGTTGTTGATTCTATTGACCCACAGGTTTTCTTTAATCAGACAGATGCTAATTCCAATGGATTTGTTATGCCGGGTTGGGAGCCTGAAAGATTAGCTCATGTTAAAGAGCTTTTTGATGCATATAAAAATGTAACCGAAGAGGATCTTTTTGATAATCTGGTTTATTTCCTTAAGGCAATTATGCCCACTTGTGATAAATATGATATAAACATGGCTATCCATCCTGATGATCCTGCATGGCCTGTGTTTGAACTGCCGAGAATTATCACAAACAAAGAGAATATACACAAGATGCTGAAGGCAGTTGATAACCCACATAACGGTGTTACTCTTTGCACCGGATCTCTTGGCACAAATCTGGATAATGATATTCCCGATATCATTCGTTCTATGCCCGGAAGAATTCATTTTGCTCATGTTCGCAATCTTCAGCACTGGGTTCCCGGCAAGCTCTTTGAGGAGGCAGCACATCTTTCATCAGACGGAACCTTCGATATGTACGAGATTATGAAAGCTCTTCACGATATAGGATTTGAAGGTCCTATCCGTCCCGACCATGGAAGAACGGTTTGGGGTGAGGTATGTATGCCCGGCTATGGTCTTTATGACAGAGCAATGGGCGCTTGCTATTTGAACGGTCTTTGGGAAGCTATTGAAAAATCGAGCAAGTAAAGAATTAAAGGATGTGCCTGATGGCACATCCTTTTTGTTTATTTTTGTCGGAGCGGTAAATTTTGATTTAGCGGGGAGTTGTGTTTTCAGAGAAAATAGCACACTGCGAAATTTTTATGGTCAATCGTCTAACACAGACGAGAGCAGTGTGCTCTTTTTCGTAAAATTAAATTCCCCATAAACTCCTGTTTGTACATATAAAAACAAGAGCTGAACGCAATGCGCTCAGCTCCTTTGTTTTAAAGAACTCTTATTCTTGAAAGAACCTTTATACCGTTGGCTTCAAAGGCCTTTTCTTTTTCTATTGCCTCACATTCTGTCATAGGGAGCGTGATGAATGCACATTCACCATCACTCACTACATTCATACGAACCTCATTGAATACCTTACTCATACATTTTGTGCATCCTTCAATGCGGAAATAATGACTGCATACATAATCAGACAAGGGAGCAATGTCGGTTTCCTTTGCATCGATCCACTTTGCAGAGCCAACCTTCATTTCGCTCTTAACTGCTATGTCAATAACATCAGAAACAACAGCACTTGCGGTTGGCAGCTTTCCTGCTCCTCTGCCATAAAACATTGCATCACCAAGCATATCGCAGCTTATCAATATTCCGTTGAAAACATCGGAAATATCATGTAGGGGATTGGCAGACGGAATAAGTCTTGGAGCGACAAATGCGAGAACCTTATCGTCTACCTTTTCTGCGTGACCGATAAGCTTGATGGAGTGTCCGCCAAGCTCTCGGGCAAAAGATACATCCTTAGAATTGATCTTTGTTATTCCTTCACAGTGGATGCTTTGTGGAGAAACCAGCTTTCCATATGCAAGAGCAGCAAGAATAACAATCTTTCTTGCAGCATCGTGTCCTTCTATATCGGATGTTGGATCGGCTTCTGCATATCCCTTTGCCTGTGCTTCCTTTAAAGCATCAGCAAAAGAAGTGCCGTTTTCCGACATCTGGGTCAAAATATAGTTTGTCGTTCCGTTTAAAATACCTGAAATGCCGTCTATTCTGTTTTGAGCAAGGTCGCTCATCATGGGCTTGATGATCGGTATTCCGCCGCCAACGCTTGCTTCAAACAGATATCTGACACCATTTTTTTCAGCTGTTTCAAGAAGCTCGGTGCCAAATTCGGCAACGACCAATTTGTTTGAGGTGACAACGCTTTTTCCGGCCTCAAGTGCAGCCTTTGAAAAATCATAGGCAGGATGTGCACCGCCCATAGCTTCAACAACTATATCAACTTCACTGTCATTTATGATATCGTTGAAATCATGGGTTATAAGCTTCTCAAAAGGACTGTCTGGGAAATCTCTCAAATCGAGAATATGCTTTATTGAAAGCTCCGCACCTGTTTTTTCTTTAATTACATCTTTGTTTTTCTCTATGACTTCAGCAGTGCCGCTGCCGACAACCCCGAAGCCCAAAATAGCTATATTGATCATTTCAATCTCCTGGATACAATAAATATGCATATATAATAACATAAAAGGTGGCACTTTGTAAAGACAAAATATAAAAATATCTTGAAAAAAATTTATTTTGTGGTAAAATATATAGTGTTGATATTATAAAGGGAGGATTTTAAATGAGTTCACCAATCGGAAGTCAGAGAAATGTTAAGATTTTTGTCCTCTATCTTATGGAAAATATAAATTATCCTATGGATTTTGTGACGATAAATGATATTGTTATGCAAACAGATTATATAATGTACCTCGATTTTGCCGAGTGCTTTTATCAGATGGTGAGAGATGATCTTATATTGGTTGATGAGAGCCACGATGAGCCTTATTATTATGTGTCTGAAAAAGGAAGGCTTGTTGCAAGAGAGCTGAAAAGTGATATTTTGCCATCTATTCTTGACCAAAGTCTCAGATATGCTCTTAGATATCTTGATTTTAAGCGCCGCGGCGTTGTTTCAAAATGCACCTCTGAAAAGTTGGATGACGGTAGATATAAAATTGAATGCTCGCTGACAGAAAGAGGCGTTGTTATTTACTCTACAACTCTTGTTGTTGATACAGAGGACAGAGTTGAGAGAATGAAAGAGAATTTTAGGGATCGCCCCGAGGTGATATATAGGGGAGTAAATGCACTTCTTGCCGGACAGGTTAATTATCTGTTTGATTTTTGAAAAAAATACTTTTTTTGCGAAAAATCTAAGATTATGCATCATTTCATACATTTTTGTCGAAAATAACGATAAATAATTATTGAAAAACTATTGACATTGTGAAAAATAATGGTATAATAATAGTTGTAAACATTGTAGTGATGTATTTTTTTGTGAAAAATGGCGGTGCTTGTATGGAGTCGGAGAACAAAACAGATTTTTTTCCTGCTTCAAAAGAAAGCATTGCCGAGCTGATTTTATCCTATCGTAATGGAGATCAAACAGCCTTTGAATCTTTGGCTGAAATGTATAAGCCGCTTATTAAGAGCATGGCTTCGGGATGCTTTGATGGACTTTCAAAATATTATGAATGGGACGATGTTTTACAGTTTGCATTGATAGCTTTTTCAAAAGCTGCCTTGTCTTATAATATGGAGCAGGACGGAGTTTCTTTTGGGCTGTATGCAAAAATTTGTATAGGTAATGCTATGGTTTCAAAGCTGCGCATTGCAAGAAGGCGGAATTTTGAAATATTACCTATTGATGGCGTTTTTGATATGGCTGATCCCGATGATATTTCAAGTGAGATCATCGATCGAGAAAACGTTGAACAACTTCATGAACTGATTAGAAGCACACTTTCGGAGTTTGAAAACGATGTATTCAGGCTTTATGCCTCGGGCTACTCCTCTTCGGAAATTGCGGACAGGCTTGGAAAAACAGAGAAATCTGTTGACAATGCGATATTCAGGGCAAGAAACAAACTTAAATCTGTATTAAACGGGAATCAAAACAGATCCCTTTAATAAAATTAGTCCGCAATGACGGGCGTGTACACACAAAGTGAGGTAAAAGGCAATGTACGAAGAAGAGAATGTAGTAGTTGAAGAGGAAGTTTTTGAGGACGAAACTCTGGTCTGCAAGGAATGTGGCAACGAATTTGTTTTCACAGCAGGCGAAAAGCAGTTCTACAAGGAAAAGGGTTTTGTAAATAAGCCCAAGTGCTGCAAGGCTTGCCGCGATGCAAGAAAGAATGCCGGCAGAGCTCCCAGAGAAGTTTTCGAGACAACCTGTGCTGAATGCGGTGGAGTTGCAAGAGTTAACTTCCAGCCTTCCAGCGACAGACCTGTTTACTGCAGCGCTTGCTTTGAAGCAAGAAAGAACGGCTAATCAGTAAGTAATATTCTCTTTTGAGATTATATACAAATTGATCGTGGCATCCCTCTGCCTTTGGGCAGAGGGTTTCTTTTTTGTAGATAGTTTTACTGCTTTCATATTGAAAAAGCAGAGCAAAGATGTTATAATAATATACATAAAAACTTGTTTTTGGCAGGAGGGGGCAGATGAAGCCTAAGATTTTGCTTTCGGGGAAAAACAATATGGAGTTTTATGTTAAAGAACTTGGGGCTTCGGGGGCAATATGTGAAGCGTTTTATCTGCCAAATGCAGATGCTGCTGATTATGACGGGCTTCTCCTTTGCGGAGGCCCTGATGTTGCTCCTGAATTTTATGGTGAAAAGATTGATGGATCTGTCGATATCGATGATGCGAGAGATAAATGTGAATTTGAACTTGTTGATAGATTTGTCAAGGCAGGAAAACCTGTTCTTGGAATTTGCCGAGGATGTCAACTGCTAAATATTTATTTTGGCGGAAATTTGATACAGCATATAGATACAGCAGATCTGCACATATCTGAGGGTGATGCTGTTCATAAGGTGGTGGCATCCTGCAACGGCATGGCTTCTGAACTGTATGGCAATGAATTTTTTGTCAACAGCGCACATCACCAGGCAATATGCAGGCCCGGCAAAGGACTTTTCGTAACGCTCCGCTCAGAAATGGATGATGTTGTTGAAGCTATCGAGCATAAAGATATTCCGATTATCGGCTTTCAGTTTCATCCTGAAAGAATGTGCCTTGAAAAATGTCGAAGCGACACTGTTGACGGAATTAAAATATTCCAAAGGTTTGTTTCGATTTGCAAAGAAGCAAAAGATAGAGGATAATTTTAAAATTCTCGCATTTTGAGAGAATTTCTCAGGCTTGAGGGTGTCAATTCTTCTCTTTAAACATTAGAATAAGGATGAAAACTTACATGGAGGTAGTATTATGAAAAAGAAAACTATTGGTAAATTCATCTCTGTTCTTAGAAGAGCAAAAGGATTAACACAGCGGGAACTTGGCGAAATGCTTTTTGTTTCAGACAAGACCGTAAGCCGTTGGGAATGTGATGAAGCTCTGCCTGAACTTGCACTTGTTCCTTTGATTGCAGATATCTTTGAAATTACTGCTGATGAGCTTTTGCGTGGTGAAAGAAGCAAATCGCAAGATGTGAATGGAGAAGCACTATCCTTGATTCAAAAAAAGAAAAGCTTAAAGCAACTATCTTTTGCACTTGTACGCAGAATAGCTAAATTCAAGAATTTAAGTATGATATCCATTGGCATAGCGCTTCTTACTCTTATAGGTGCCGCAATATGCCATATCGGCTTTTCAAAAGGCATTCTTGGATTATTAGTCTCAGGAGTCATGTGTTTTATGGGAATAGGTTTTCAGGTGATCCTATGGTGCAATTTTAAGATTGAGGAGGATTCTTTTGAGGGATACGGTGAGGAGCAAATAGTTTCTTCCAATAATAACATGGTGCAATTTTCATTAAAAATGATTTGCATATTGCTTGTTTCTCTGGCTTTTGTTTTTCCAATAGCAAAAGAAACGTATTATCATGATGCCGGTATAACTATTAAAAATTGGGTGTTATACGGTACCGCCTGTGCATTTTTTGCTTTTATAGTAATCTATATGCTTTATACGCTCTTCATTAATAGCTTGCTTCAGAAAAAGCGAATACTATCGTTTACTGATAAAGAAAAAATTGTTTTAAATAAAAAACGGAAAGTGCTTATTACTATATTTACACTTGCTTTGATTGTTGTTATCGCCTTGCAGTCTTGCATTACTGTTTTTGAGCACTTTGGTGCCAAATTGTTTGCCGAAGGTGAAGAATTTGATAATAGCGAAGATTTAAAACAGTATCTCGAAAAGCTTGAATATAGACAATATCCGAAGAGATATAAGATTTATGAAGTGACTCATATGAGTAAAGTATATCGGGTAAGAGGGGAAGTACAACCGATTTACGGAATGCCTAAAATAGAAAATGCTGCTGTTAGTATTTATGATGATGGCGGAAAGCTTATTTATGGTTTTAACCCCTCATCTGCCATATTCAATATTGATTTTTCTCATAACAAAAACGGAGAATCGGGTTTTCCGATAAAGATTTATACTTGCTATGAAATGGATGAAGCGTTTTTTGAAAAATTTTTACCGGTGATTTTAATTTTAGATGCACTGTCGTATATTAGCGTTGTTATATTTTTTGCAGTATATTTTGTTAAAACAAGAAAGATCAAATAGATAAATTTGATTTTTTAGGAGATACATATGAACCGAAGTCAAATAACAGATTTTACAAAAGGCGGAATAGCAGGACCTTTGCTAATCTTTTCTTTGCCACTATTTTTTTCCAATCTACTTCAGATAGTTTACAATATGGTAGACATGATAATTGTTGGAAATGTCTTGGGGCTTGAGGGAATATCGGGCGTTTCGGTCGGCGGAGATGTGACTGCACTTATGACCTTTATTGCTATAGGCTTTTCAGGTGCAGGTCAAGTTCTTATTGCCAGGTATATTGGAGCAGGCGAGAAAAACAAGATAGGTAAATTTGTTGGAACGATGTTTTCGTTTCTGCTTTGCTGCTCTCTTGTTGTAAGCATTATTGCGCTTTTATTCAGAAACACCATTCTCTCTCTTATGAATACCCCGAAGGCTTCCTTTGACGAGGCTCTGGCATATTCTGTTATATGTATGGTTGGCTTAGTGTTTATCTATGGTTATAACATCATTAGTGCAATTCTCAGAGGTATGGGTGATTCAAAGCATCCGCTGTTATTTATTGCTATTGCGGCTGCAGTCAATGTTGTTCTTGATATAATTTTTGTTGTTTATCTCGGAATGGGAGCAGGCGGCGCTGCGCTTGCAACCGTTATAAGCCAAGCCACAAGCTTTATTTGCAGCTCTGTTTTTTTAATCAAAAAGCGTGAGGACTTTGAGCTTGAGCTTTCTGTTTCGGATTTCATATCTTGGGATGAGGATATGCTCCTCGACCTACTTAAGCTTGGAACCCCTATGGCAATAAAAATGGCATCGGTTCAGATCTCAAAGCTTTTCGTAAATTCATGGATAAATTCTTATGGCACGGATATTTCTGCCTTTGCCGGAATTGCAAACAAGATATCGGGTGTTAGCAATCTTGTTTCTTCTGCAATGAATACCGCAGGTTCAACCGTTGTTGGGCAGAATCTTGCGGCAAGAAAGTTTGACCGTGTCAAAAGAATACTTCGTTGCCTTTCGGTTATAACCTTGACTGTTGCTATAATCCTTTCTGCTTTGATATGTATTTTCCCAGATAAAATTTTCACTGCGTTTATAGATAGCGGCAAGGCAGGAGAGGTTCAAATGATTCTTGAGATCGGTGAAAGATATATACCAATTGCTATTCTGCTTTTCTTTGGCGGAGCGCTGAGGGCTGTGATGAATGCGTTGATAAATGGAAGCGGAAACACAAAGGTGAATTTTGCAACCGCACTTTTTGATGGAATTATCCTTAGAATCGGTCTCTCGGTTCTTTTTGGATTGGTCATTGATATGAAGCATTATGGCTTTTGGCTTGGAGATGCTCTTGCAGGGTTCACGCCGTTTTTTGTGGGTGTTGTTTTCTACTTCAGTGGCACTTGGAAAAAGCAAAAGGAGAATAAAACTTGAAAAAAACGAGGTTCTATATAGATAATAAGGCTGTGGGTGCATGGATTTCTGTGATGTTTATGTTATGTGCTGCCATTATAAGAATTGTTTATTTTTGGGGTAGGAAACTGACATCAATTGAGATATGGATTCATCTAATAAATGTTGTTTGTGCTGCTTTGATCTTCGCTGTCACGGTGATTTTCTTTGGAAAGAAATTGCCGCAGCTCACAGCTTTGTCGGTTTTGATGGGGGTTGTGTTTTTCATTGTAAAAGCATTTACATTTGAAAGCAGGCTTCACACATTTCTTTGTATAATTTTATATCTTTTGGTTTTGACGCTATATACATCTGTTATTTTTGGGCTTATAGGATTAAAAAAACTGTTATACCCCCTTTTCGGATTGCCGCTTTTATATCATATATTTGTTGAGGATATGCAAATTTATATTTTGTCTGCTCCAAGACCGCCTTTTTTGGAATGGCTGCCCGAAATTTCCGTGCTTTGCATTATGGCATCGTTGCTTTCTGTTTCCTTTGCGATAAAAGAAAAATAGATTAAAAGCAGGGCTGATTCACAAAAGTGAATCAGCCCTGCTAATGTTAAAGGATGAATAAATTTTGATTTGTCGGGGAGTTAGTTAAAAGTTTTGATAAAACTTTT
>JAZUQN010000045.1:0-14581 GCA_045605745.1 Eubacteriales bacterium | reverse complement strand
TTGCTCCTGTTAGCTTCGACAGCTTTTCTGCTATTTTATTTACACAGCCAACCGTGCATACTATCCAAATGTCATTTCTTATACCAACCTCGCCGTTTTCTCTTATGTACCCATTAAAAGAAAGATCTGTATCAACCTTTGGAAAATCTAAGGACACAGGGTTATATGTGTATTCAAGCTTGCCTTCAAGTGCGGTTTTTATGTTATGGGAATGGACATGATCGCCTTCTTTTATATCTTCTGTGGCAACGCCGATAACCTGACCGTATTTTATTATATTCTCACCTTTATTTATAGGTCGAATTGCATATTTATGGCCGTTTTCAAGCCTAACATCAACATTGTCAAACTTATTTATTAACATATTTTTTCACCTCGTCACAAAGGAAGGTCAAATCTTTATCCCAAAGAGATGTATTTGCCAGAATTTCATCAACTGTTGCATTCTTCATAAATTCTGAAACTTCGGGCACATCATTTACCATATCTGTGCGATAAAAATCGATAAGCTTTGCAAATGAGAATATGAGATTGTTTGGCATTTTTTCATATCTCTTGATATATTCGAGAATTGAGGGAAGGACTCTTACCTTAAATTTGCTTACAGAGTTTAGCGCAATTGAGGACAGATAGTGATTGATATATGGGTTGGAAAATCTAATCATTACATTATCTGCATATTCCTTCAGCTCATCCTCAGGCAGATTAAGAGTAGGAATTATCTCATCAAAAACGCAGGCTTTTATATGTGCAAGCATAGAATCATCCTTCATACAGCTGCCTACCGTGTCAAGACCACTGAGAAGTGCATAGGGAACAAGGGAAGTATGGGCACCATTAAGAATTCTAACCTTGCGTGTGCGGTATCTTTCAAGTTCATTTGTAACTATGACATTAAGACCGCATTTGTCAAAAGGAAGCTCTGTGAATAGCTCCGGATAGCCTTCGATAACCCAAAGATGGTAGTATTCGGAAGTGTTGAGCATAGGATCTGAATATTCATCGCATACTGCCTCCCCCTTGGGATAGCCGGTGTTTATGCGGTCAACAAGAGTGTTGCAGAAAATATTATCCTTTTCTATCCAGTTTGCAAATCCGGCTTCAAGCTTCCAGTGCTCTGCGTATTTAAGCACGCATTTCTTCAGGTTGTCACCATTGCGGTCTATGAGCTCGCATGGTAAGAATACAAAGCCACGAAGTCCTTTTTGATATCTTCGGAGCAAAAGGGCAGTAAGCTTTGCGGGAAATGAAGACGGGGGAGTGTCATTTAAAGAGTCTCTTTCATCAAAAGTTATGCCTGCTTCTGTGGTATTCGATATAACAAACCTAAGATCGGGATTATCTGCAAGAGAGATATATGCCTCAAAATCCTCATAAGGCTTAACGCATCTGCTTATTGCGTCTATTTTTGTAACCTCAACGCCTTCGCTTCCACGGCAAATGTGAGTATATTTGCAATCTTGTGAACTTAGAGCGTCGCACAGTCCCTGTTCTATCGGTTGAACAACCACGGCTTTGCCGCAGAAATCTGTAGATTCATTTACCTTTTGAAGCATCCAATCAGCAAATCCACGCAGGAATCCGCCTTCTCCAAATTGCAATACTTTTTCTTTATAATTCATTTTGTAGCCTCACTTTCTTTGCATATATTCTCATATATTATTTTATATCAATTATTTCGTTTTTTCCTTGATATTTTTGATGGATTATTGCTTTTTTCTTGATTTTTTTGATATAATGTGCTATGATGTATAAAGAGGTGATAGCGTTGATAAATAAGAATTTTGAAACGAAATACTATTTTCATGCAGATGAGAGGATAAGACATGATGGTACATATGCCCTTGAGCCTCACTGTCATAATCTTTTTGAGATATATTTTATAACAGAGGGACAATGTCGGTATTTTATTGACGGTATTTCATTTAGCCTTCATGCCGGTGACCTTATGCTTATTCCTGCAGGGGTTATACATAATAGTGAATATAGTGAGTCTGTTCATTCGAGATTGCTTATAAATTGTGATTCGGAGATGATTCCTCCTGAGGTTAGAGAAGATATTTCTCACTTGCTTTATTTATATAGAAATCCCGAAATTATCAGTGATATTCGAGGTCTGTTCAGGAAGATTGGGGAAGAATATTCAAGGGGGGACGAACTGAGCTATGGTATTCTCGGTTGTTATACTCGGATGCTGTTTTATCTGCTGCTTCGCAATGCAGATAGTAGGTACAAAATCGAAGGTGGAAATAATATGGTTTCGGCGGTTATAAATGCAATGAAAAATGAGCTTCCTTCGGATATTACACTAAAAGGGATGGCAAAACGCTTTTCTGTTAGTGAGGAACATTTGTCTCGTTTATTTAAAAGGGAGACAGGAACAGGCTTTTGTAATTATCTCACTGTCCTAAGAATGAGGAAGGCGAAGGAGCTATTGCTTCATTCTTCGGAGTGCCGAATAACTGAAATTGCCCATGTTTGCGGTTATTCTGACAGTAATTATTTTTCCTCACAGTTTAAAAAGCACTATGGAGCTTCGCCAAAAAGGTTTCAGAAAAAAGGTGGTACTTCTGAGGAGAAGAGTGAATAAATTTTGATTTGTAGAGGAGTTGGTGGTGGTTAGCCTGTTATAGTTTTGATAAAACTTTTTTAAAAGTTTTTGGGAGCCGGCGACATCGCCGGTCGCCTCCGCAGAGGCGAAATGCCCCGAGCGGCGCCTTCTTTTTGCAGAAGGATTTTGATAAATGAACGGACATATTTTCTCTGAAAATATGTCAAACGATGCAATGAGAAATTCACCAAATCAATAAACTTCACGCATCGTGATTTTTCTTTGCGCCTGTTTCGCCAAAGTAAAAGCGAATAAACGATTATGATAAATAATCCCTTCTCCTTTTTGCTCATGCCGCATGGCACTTCCTTTGGCATGCCCCAAAGGAAGCAAAGGTCACTTAGAGGGAACTGCGATTCCCTCTAAAGATTCCCTTCCTTAGCGTTACCAACGCTCCTGCGAAAATGCAATCCTGCATTTTCTAAGGGAGCTGTACATCACTCTACTCCTCCTTATTGCGCCAAAAAGCACCGGCGCAATAAGGGTGTATCATACCGCACACTGCTTTCGTCTGTGGTAGGTGATTGACCATAAAAACTTCGCAGTGTTCTCTTTTTTGTAAAATTAAACTCCTCCACAAACTCCTGTTTAGATAATATCAGATAACTCTAAAAAATAGCGCAAAAAAAGCTGAGCCACACGGCTCAGCTTTTTGTAAATCATTAGTCGGAAATGTAGGGCAGGAGTGCAACCTGACGAGCACGCTTGATTGCGGTTGTCAGCTCACGCTGATGCTTTGCACAAGTTCCGGAAATTCTTCTGGGAAGAATCTTGCCGCGCTCGGAAATGAACTTTCTGAGCTTTGCGGAATCCTTATAGTCGATAAATGCAACCTTGCTCTCACAGAAAACGCAAACCTTTTTTCTCTTGCGATTGTTCTTATAAGCAGGACGGTGCTGAACTTCTCTCTCGACGTTGTTATCCATCTTATGAAATCCTCCTGTTAAATTTTTTCTGCCTATCAGAATGGCAGGTCATCATCGTCCTTTATCTCCTCAAATTTGGGAGCATCTGCACCCGGTGTGGAGAATGAAGGCTCGTAGGAATCAGGCGTATACTGACTGCCTGCGGAATTTTCACTTCTCGAATCAACAAAATTTACTTCGTCTGCAACGATGTCGGTTGAATAACGCTTATTGCCGTCGTTATCCGTCCATGATCGGTTCTGGATAGTTCCAACAATGAAAATTGAGGAGCCTTTCTTAAAGAACTTGCTTACAAAATCTGCAGTTGCACGCCAAGCTGTTACGTTAAAGAAATCAGCCTGCTGCTGTGAAGAATCTTTGCTGAAGCGGCGATTAACGGCAACTGTGAATCTTGTTACCGATACTCCTGTTTCAGTTTGTCTGTTTTCGGGATCAGCGGTAAGTCTTCCGCCAAGCATAACCTTGTTAAAATTGAAATTTGCCATTTGTAACGCCTCCTACTGAACAAGTTTTTTAGTTTTTTGAGATCACTCAGCCTCAGCTGCGGTCTCTGTTGCTTCAGCTTCAACTTCAGCTGCTTCCTTTGCGGCAACCTTCTTGGGGTCTACCTTAACAACCACTGCGCGCATAATTGCTTCGTCAATGTGGAAGAGACGCTCAAGCTCTGCCGGGAAATCAGCCTCACTCTTGAAGTTTACAACAACATAGTAGCCTTCAGGAATATCATTGATCGGGTAAGCGAGTCTGCGTTTGCCCCACTCGTTTACGGAGTCAATGGTACCGTTCTCTGCCACAAGTCCTGTGAACTTGTCCACTGTTGCCTTAACAGCTTCTTCGCCGTTTTCGCAATTAACGATGAACAGTGTTTCATAAGAATTGATTACCTTTTCCATTTTTACACCTCCCTATGGACTTTTGACCGTGAAATTTCAAATTTTTTCACAGTAAGGAGACAGGGAAATTCCCTGTTTCAACACGGTATTATATCATAGAAAAAATTATTTGTCAAGTAAAATTTTACTTTTCCTATTGAATTTTTTAAAAAAATGTAGTAAAATCAATATATACTGAGAAAAATGGAGATTGTCATGACCAAAAGACGCAAAAAAAGTAGCACTGCTACCATTATTTTTATCACAATTCTTGTTATTGCTTATGCATTCAGCAATTTCAAGGACAAGAAAACTGCTCCTGCAGTTTCCGGAACAGTTGAGCTTCACATTATAGATGTAGGTCAAGGTGACAGCGTTCTTATAAAGACCGAGCTTGGTAATATGCTGATTGATGCCGGAACAAACGATTCGGAAAAACAGCTTTCCGAATACCTTGATATGGTTGGTGTGACTGATTTTGAATATTGTATTTTTACACATCCTCACGAAGATCATATCGGCGGTGCGGATATGATCATTGACAACTACGATGTGAGAAATGTGATTATTTCACCCGCGGTTACAACAACAAACACCTTTGAACGTCTCATTGATGCGCTTGAGTGCAGTGAAGCGAAGGTTATTGAAGCTGCTCCGGATGATAAATATTTTCTTGGAGATCTTGAAATTTTCATAATGGGCCCGATTATAGTTGGTGATCAGCGAGACCTGAACAATTCCAGTGTTATAACGAGGCTTTCTTTTGGCGATGTTAGAATGATGTTTACCGGTGATGCAGAAAAAGAGCAGGAAAACGATGTGTTATTCAGATATCCAAAGAGTGAGCTTGTTTGTGATTTTCTTAAAATGGGTCATCATGGCTCCTCAACCTCAAGCTCAGCTTCGTTTATTGAAGCTGTTGACCCTTATTTAGCTGCAATTTCATGCGGAAAAAACAATAGCTATGGACATCCCCACAGGGAGATAGTTAAGCTTCTTTCCGATAGAAATATAGAATATCACAGAACGGATACAGAGGGAGATATTGTTTATATCTGTGACGGAAAAACTATTAAGATAAAAGAATAAAGCCTTATTTGAAGAGCCGTAGCTGTCCTTGGACAGCTACGGCTCTTTTTTATACTTTTTTGCTGACATATATTGGGTTATTTATTTTTTTCGTCTACTTATTGTGACATATTTCACATTGGCAAAGTAATATAATAAATACATACGCAGAGGAGGTGAGGAATTGGGGGGGACAGTTTATGCTGATATTCTTTTTATGATAGATTTCAGCATGGATTTTTTGACGTTCTATATCGTTGCACATATTCTGCGGCAAAAGATCAGACTTTTTCGCATTTGTTCCGCATCTGCAATGGGAGGCATATATTCCGTACTTTCACTGGGGTTTACTCGGAACAGCATTTTTTATGTTATTCTCGACATATTTGTTTGCTTTGTGATGTGTATGACTGCTTTTCTTGAAAAAAGCTCAAAAAGGTTTAAAAAGATGCCTTTTTATACTGCGGTGTACTTTGCTGTTTCTGCAATGCTTGGCGGTGTTATGACTGCTATTTTCGGTTTTCTTAACCGCTCTGTTGATGGTATTGATGGGGGCAGAGAAGATCTTTCACTTTGGGTATTTGGTTTTGTTGCGGTTCTCAGCGGCCTTGCGACGCTTATGGGCAGTGATCTTATCGGCCGAAGCTCAAGGGCAAAATTCGGCAAGCTGACGGTTAAGATGGGAACAAGAAAAATGAGCTTTGAGGCTATGAGCGACAGCGGAAATATGCTGAAGGACCCTATTGGCGGCAAGGATGTTGTTATAATCGATAGGGCTAAGGCAAGAGGACTTGTTCCTGCCATTGCCGAGGGAAAATTTGCTTCGCTTCCATACGAAATTGCAAAAACTGTAAGGCTTATTCCAATAAGAACAGCAGCCGGAGAAGGAATGCTGACGGCTTTTTCCCCTGATGAAGTGATGCTGATGTATGACGGATCACAAAAAAAGATTGATGTTCTAATTGCACTTTCAAAGGATGAGCTTGCTGGGAGCAGATGCGAGGCGATTATATCGTCGGATTATTTTACATAAATAGGAGGATAGAGAACTATGGCTACAGTTGGTGAATGTCTTAAAAGGAGTTGCATTATGCTGAGACGGGCATATGAAAGGTTGCTTGATTCGGATGGAAAAGGGGTGTTTTATATAAATGGCCCCGATGTGCTGCCTCCCCCACTTTCTATAGAGGAGGAGAACAACATTATAATGAGGATTGAGGAGGATGAAGATGCAAGAGTGGTTTTGGTTGAGCACAATTTGAGACTTGTTGTTTACATTGCAAAAAAATTTGAAACCACGGGTATTGGTATTGAAGATCTGATATCTATTGGAACTATTGGTCTTATCAAGGCTATTAACACCTTCAGATCTGACAAAAATATAAAGCTTGCAACATATGCCTCCAGATGTATTGAAAACGAGATTCTTATGTATATCAGAAAGAGAAGCAATGCAAGATGTGAAATGTCCATTGATGAGCCGCTTAATGTTGATTGGGATGGAAATGAGCTGCTTCTCTCTGATACTCTTTGCAGTGAGGAGGAAAATATTTCTGATGAGATACAGTCTTTTGAAGAGAGAAAGCTCATAAGAGAGGCTGTTATGAGGCTGGACGAGCGAGAGAGAATAATTATTGAAATGAGATATGGACTTGGCGAAAACAGAGAGATGACACAAAAGGAGGTTGCGGATGCGCTTGGAATATCGCAATCTTATATTTCCCGCCTTGAAAAAAGGATAATCGGAAGACTACGCGAGGAGATTGCGGGAAAAATATAAATTTTCACGGATATATACCCACAGTAGATTGACAAAATTTTCATTACAGGCTATAATGATGGTGTTTATATGGAATTTTATCTCGAAAGGATTTTTATATGAAATACTATCAGAAGTGGCAGGGGTGCATAAGCCCGGACGGAAAAAACAAGGGAGAACTCTTTTTTGCGGAGGTTCCCGGAAATATTCAGTATGATTATGCAAAGGCTATGGGCTGGGGCGATCTTGACTCTATTATGTTCGGCACCAATGCCAAAAAATTTCTCGATGTTGAGGACAGCTATTGGTTCTATAAAACAACTCTTGATTTTGATCTAAAGAAGGGTGAAAAAGCAGTTTTTGTTGCTGAGGGAATAGACTATATTTTTGATATATTTATCGACGGATCTAAGGTTTATTCTCATGAGGGTATGTACACCAGAACAGAGATAGAGCTTGATGCGAAAAACAGGGGCTCTGTTCTTGAGGTTCTGATACATCCGCATCCGAAAAAGCCGGGGGCAAAAGAGAATGTTGATACATTCCGTGATGCGGCAAGTCAAAGCTTTAAGCCCGATTCCACCTATGGCTGGGATTGGAATCCAAGGCTTATGATATCCGGCATCTGGAAGCCGTCTTATGTTGAAACAAGAGGTGAGAATTACATATTCTCTTGTGAGCCTTTTTACACTCTCAATAAAGATAGGACAAGTGCCAAGGTTCGTTTTGAAACAGAATGCCAAGGTGAGGTTACATATACACTTTACGATATGGAGGGCAACATTGTCTATGAGGGAATGGAAGGCAGCTTCAACCTTGATAATGTGAAGCTCTGGTGGTGCAACGGTCAGGGAATCCCTTATCTCTATTCTTGGAAGGCTGTTTCATCTGATGATGAGAAGTGTGGAAGGATCGGTTTTAGAACCCTTAGATTGGTTCATAACGTTGGCGCTGATTCTGAGCCTGCAACATTCCCGAAATCTCGTTACACTGTTCCGATAACTATTGAGCTTAACGGCAGAAGGATATTTTCAAAGGGGTCTAACTGGGTAAATCCCGAGCTTTTCTTTGGAAAGATCACTCCTGAAAGATACCGCGAGCTTCTCGATCTGGTTCGTG
The DNA here is from genome assembly GCA_045605745.1 of Eubacteriales bacterium. GTDB lineage: Bacteria > Bacillota > Clostridia > Oscillospirales > CAG-272 > SIG710. Next base: position 6,226 of record JAZUQN010000045.1, on the reverse strand, counting down.
ACGGAAATATGAATATTCTCCGCCTTTGGGGAGGCTCGGGCCTTAAAAAGACAGAGTTTTATGAGATCTGTGATGAATACGGAATAATGCTGTTTCAAGAATTTTGTCTTGCTTGCAACAACTATGAGGGCACTCCAGAATATTTAAAGATTCTTGAGCAGGAAGCAACTGCCGTTATAAAGGATCTGCGCAGATATGCTTCAATTGCGCTTTGGTGCGGAGGAAACGAGCTCTTTAATAACTGGTCCGGCATGGATGATCATTCGCACGCACTGAGACTACTAAACAAGCTGTGCTATGAATATGATTTTTCCCGTCCTTATATAATGACATCACCTCTTCACGGTATGAAGCACGGCTGTTATGTGTTTGAGGCTGAGGGCAAGACTGTTTACGAAATGTTCAGATACGGACACGGAACCGCATATAGCGAATTTGGTGTTTCGGGCATAACAACTCTTGACAGACTTCAGAAGATCATTCCCGAAGATGAGCTTTTCCCACCTAAGGCAACAGATAGCTGGGTATATCATCATGCATTTGGTGCGTGGGGGGCAAACCGCTGGCTTTGTCTTGATATTTTGAACAAGTATTTTGGCGAGGCTGAGAGCATCGAAGAGCTTATCGACCATTCTCATTGGCTGCAGTGCGAGGGCTATAAGGCGATCTTTGAGGAGGCTCGCCGTCAGTGGCCATATTGCTCTATGGCTATCAACTGGTGCTTTGATGAGCCTTGGATATGCGCAGCAAATAATTCGCTTATTGCTTATCCTGCAGTGGCAAAGCCCGCATTTTATGCTGTTAAGGAATCCTTGCGTCCCAGCCTTGCAAGCGCAAGACTTCCGAGGATTGATTGGAAGAGCGGAGATAATTTCACGGCTGAGCTTTGGTATCTTAATGATAGTCCCGAGGTACTTTCTGATACTGTTACAGCCATTATGGAGATTGACGGTGCAGAATATGAGCTTCTAACTTGGAACACCGGCTCGGTTAAAGCAAACTGCAACAAGCTGGGTCCGGCTGTCAATTTCACACTGCCCTCTGTTTCGGGCGCTTCTGAAATGAAGCTTAAGCTTTTATCAGCCAATGGTAATTCAAGCGAATATAGGCTTATTTATACCTGCAAGGGTGCTGATAAAAAGGTTAAGATGCTGAATATTTAAGTGCTTTACTGAAAATGATGAAAAAACAAGGTGCTGAGCGGCTGCTCGGCACCTTGTTCTATTTAGATTATTTGCTGAATATCTTATTTAGGATAACGGTTACGCCCATTATTACACCGATAACGATGAAAATTCCGAGCATTCCGATGCCCATATATTGAAGATTATCAACAAAGCTCATTGGATTGAATTCTATATCAAACATAATATTAACCTCCAATCAAAATCAGAAATAGGTTGCAAATCCGAGGATAAGACCGCCGGCGATAACCGAAGCAATCTGTCCGGAAACATTAACACCTATGGAGTGCATGAGAAGGAAGTTTTGAGGATCCTCATCCTGACCCATTTTGTGCACTATACGGCCGGACATCGGGAATGCGGAAATACCTGCTGCACCGATCATTGGGTTGATCTTTTCCTTGAGGAAAAGATTAAGGAATTTTGCAAAGAATACTCCGCCTGCAGTATCAAATATGAATGCAAAAAGACCAAGACCAAGAATAAGGAGCGTTGCGGGAGAGAGGAACTGGTCTGCCTGCATTTTGAATGCGATTGTGATACCGAGGAATATGGTGATAAGGTTTGCAAGAACCTTTTGGGCAGTTTCAGAAAGAGAATCGAGAACTCCGCACTCACGGATAAGGTTACCGAACATAAGGAATCCGATAAGTGCCGCAGAAGAGGGAGCAACTGCACTTGCAACGATGGAAATTACAATTGGGAAAAGAATACGGGTAGTTTTGGAAACCGACTTCTGGGTATATGGCATGCGGATAAGTCTTTCTTTTTTTGTTGTGCAGAGCTTTATTATAGGAGGCTGAATGATTGGAACAAGCGCCATATATGAATATGCGGCAACCATAATAGCTGCAATATAACCGCCCTTTGAGGGATCATCTCCAAGCAGTGTGTTTGCAACTGCTATAGCTGTTGGACCGTCTGCTGCACCGATGATACCGATTGAAGCGGCAACATCTGTTGGGAAGAAAACTGATGCCAAACAGAAGGTGAAGAATATTCCAAACTGTGCTGCTGCACCGAAAAGCATAAGCTTAGGGTTTGTGAGCAGTGGACCAAAATCTATCATAGCACCGATGCCGATAAAGAGAATAAGTGGGAAAAGCTCATTTGCAATACCTGCGTTAAAGAGCGTTTCAAGCGGCTCAACAGCACCGGAATTTGGAATGTTGACGATGATTGCACCAAAGCCCATGGGCAAAAGAAGAGTTGGCTCCATTTGCTTTTTGATTGCAAGATAAATGAGGATGCCACCGATGAGCCACATGACTATCATCTTCCAGTTGCCGTTTGCACCAAAAGCAAGGATGTTTTCATAAAGAATTTGAAACTTGTCCATTTTTGACTCCTTAAAAAAATTTTTCGAGCTATTATAACATAATATGTAAACAATTTCAAGTCCTTTGATGATTTTTCCCTAAAAAGCAATATTTTTGCAAAAAGTATTGACAATAACGCATGAATGTGTTATCATATGAATACATAAACATATGAATGGAGATTCAAATGAAACACGATCATTCAGCAATTATTGACAAGCTGCATAAGGAACTGCCGGACGAAGAGCATCTTTGCGATTTAGCAGATCTCTTTAAAATCTTTGGCGATACCACGAGGATGAGGATTCTATATTCGCTTTTTGAAAGCGAGCTTTGCGTTTGTGCTATATCCGAGCTTCTCGGAATGACGCAATCTGCAATCTCTCATCAGCTGAGGGTTTTAAAGGACAATCATCTTGTGGCAAATCGCAGAGAGGGAAAAACAATTTATTATTTTCTTGCTGACGATCATGTCAGAAAAATTATTGAGCAAGGTTATGAGCATTTAACGGAGGACGAATGATTATGAAGAAATCTTTTAAAATTGAAGAGCTTTGCTGTGCAAACTGTGCAGCTAAAATCGAAGCAGCAATAGGTAAGATTGAAGGCGTTAAAAGCGTTTCCATTAATTTTTTTGCAGAAAAGCTGACCATTGATGCAGAGGAAGAGCGTTTTGATGATATTATGGCTGAATGCATTAAGATCGCAAAGCGGATAGAGCCTGACTGCCACATAATTTTATGAGCAGAAAACAAAAGAAGAATCTAATCAGAATTATTCTGTCGGCGAGCCTTCTTGTTGCCTGTGCTTTTTTGCCTCTTGAGGGATATCTAAGGCTCATTATTTTTATGCTACCTTATATTATTGTCGGTTATGATGTTCTTATAAGTGCAGCGAGAAATATTTTTCATTTGCAAATGCTTGATGAGCGATTTTTAATGACTGTTGCAACAGCAGGTGCTATTGCTCTCGGAGAATATACAGAGGCAGTTGCCGTTATGCTTTTTTATCAGATAGGTGAGCTTTTTCAAAGCATTGCTGTTGGGAAAAGCAGAAAAAGCATCGCTGCTCTCATGGATATAAGGCCGGATTCTGCAACCGTTTTAAGAGATGAATGTGAGTTCTCTGTTTTTCCCTATGAGGTTGGCATCGGAGAAACTATAATAGTTTGTCCGGGGGAGAAAATCCCGCTTGACGGAGTTGTCATTGAAGGGCAGACCACTCTTGATACTTCTGCTCTTACAGGAGAAAGCTTGCCGAGAGAGGTCTCTTGCGGTGACAGAGTTATAAGCGGATCGGTAAATCTAAGCGGACTTATTAAGGTCAAGGTTGAAAGAGAATTTTCAGAGAGTACGGTTTCTAAAATTTTGGAGCTTGTTGAAAATTCCGCGGAAAAAAAGGCACGGCTTCAAAGCTTTATAACCAGATTTGCAAGATATTATACCCCCTTGGTCGTTGGAGCCGCTTTGCTTCTTGCGATTTTTCCGCCGATATTTATCGGTGAATGGGCAAAATGGATAGAAAGGTCACTTGTTTTTCTTGTTGTTTCCTGTCCTTGTGCGCTTGTTATATCTGTTCCTCTTTCATTTTTTGGGGGAATTGGCGGTGCTTCACGAAAGGGTATACTTATAAAAGGTTCAACATACCTTGAGGCTCTTTCAAAGGTCAGAATTATTGTTTTTGATAAGACCGGAACTCTCACAACAGGTGCTTTTTCTGTTTCAGGGGTAAATCCTGTAGGCTGCACAGAAGGTGAGATGCTTTATATTGCCGCTTCTGCCGAGAGGCACTCTAATCACCCGATTGCCAAGGCGATTTGTTCTGCGTTTAATGGAAAATGCGCTTCTGCCGGGGATATAAAAGAGCTTGCAGGACTTGGCATTGAGGCATCTTTTGAGGGGAAAAAGTATTTTGTTGGCAATGCAAAGCTTATGAATATTTGTGGCTTTGAGCCTGCAGAAAATGATTCCTTAACCTTTATTCACATCGCTGACGAAGAAACTTATCTTGGCTCCATTGCTATTTCCGATGAGATAAAGCACGGAAGCCACGGTGCAATCGAAAATCTTAGAAGGATGGGCATAAAAAAAACGGTTATGCTCACAGGAGACAAGGCTTCGGTTGGCATGGCCGTTGCAAAAACGCTTGGTATAGATGAGGCTTTCTGTTCTCTTATGCCGGGGGATAAGGTTGATAAGCTTGAAGAGCTGCTTTCTGAAAAAACGCCTCTTGCCTTTGTTGGCGATGGAATTAATGATGCACCGGTTCTATCAAGAGCCGATGTGGGAATTGCTATGGGCGCTCTTGGCAGCGATGCCGCTATTGAGGCGGCAGATATAGTCCTTATGGACGATGACCCCAATAAGATAACAGAGAGCATTAGAATTGCTCGAAGGACAATGAGAATTGTTAAGCAAAATATTGCTTTTGCACTTGGAATTAAGGGGCTTGTTCTTCTGCTTGGTGCCTTCGGCTTTGCAGGAATGTGGCCTGCTATTTTTGCGGATGTTGGCGTTATGATCCTTGCAATTTTAAATGCAATGCGAGCTATGAGGTAGGTCATATCGGTTATAGCATAAACTAATAATAGACAAATCAAAGCTCTTGTGGTAAAATTATCACAGGGGCTTTTTTGAATTTTTCTCAAAAAATGTCCAAAAGTCCATTTTTTTGCGCTATATAAATAGAGGAGGTGATGAGATGAGTGAAAAAAGCAGTGTGGATGCTGCGGCTGAAAATGCTATTTTGGAGCTGAAAGGCGGTAATAAAGATGCCCTATCTATTATTTATGAGCTATATGGACGGATGATATTTTCTGTTGCTCTTGGAATAACGGGTAACTATTCTGATGCTGAGGATGTGCTCCAGGACACAATGGTGGAAACCGTGAAATATTCGGCTTCTTATAAACCGGGCACAAGCCCCCGTGCCTTTGTCTTGGCAATGGCACGCCACAAGGCTATGGATATACTTAGGCAACGCCGCAATTATATTGAGATAAATGATGCTTCGCTTGCTCATCTCGAAAGCGAGGACAGTCTTGAGGACGGCGAGAGGCAAATTTCTTCTCAAGCTTCAAAGCTTCTTTTAAGGCTGGATGAGGATGAAAAACAGATAATAATTTTTCGTATATATGCAGATATGTCCTATTCAGAGATTGCAAAAGCTATGAAAATAAGCATTTTTGCCGCCCAAAAAAGATATCAGAGGGCTATCAAAAAACTCAGAGATTTAAGAGGGGAGGATATTTTATGAAAAAAAGAGAGATAAAAAATATACTTATGAAGCTTGATGAAACCGAGATGCCAAGCTCCGGTAAAATGCTGTCACGAGCATATGAAGCAACGCCATTATTATCAAATAAGAAAAGAGCACCGGCCAGGCGAAATATTGTGATTTTTGCGGCTGTGATGCTTGTGGCCTTTGCGATAGTCGGCTGTGCTGCTGAGGTTAAGGAATATAATGAGGCGGTCGATTTTTTTGAGGCTAATTCGCTTTCCCTTGGTGATCTGTCAAGATGGGAAATAAAAAGGGTATATAGGGATATTACCACTAAAAAATTCAGATATGAAAAAACTGCTGTGGTGCTTAAAAATACAACAAACGGTTATTCTATCATTGGTGACGAGCCGACAAAAGAAGAACTTATTGCCGTTTGGGATAGTCTTGGAGCTGAGACACCAAAGGGTATAGAATATTCTTGGTATTATCTTGATAATGAAA
>JAZUQN010000044.1:0-13948 GCA_045605745.1 Eubacteriales bacterium | reverse complement strand
CTACCCGAGGGACTTACAGTTGGCGGTTCGCTTTATTTGAGCGGAACGCAGATAACCTCACTACCCGAGGGACTTACAGTTGGTGGTTGGCTTGATTTGAGCGGAACGCAGATAACCTCACTACCCGAGGGACTTACAGTTGGTGGTTGGCTTAATTTGAGCGGAACGCAGATAAGCAATCCTGAACATTATAAGCGTTTACAAAACGGTGATGTTGTCGAAGGTAAATATATATATTGTGACAATATGCTTGTACATATTAAGCGCAAGAGAAAAATAGGAGAGTACACATTCTATGTAGGCAAAATAAAGGGCTTAAATGTTCTTACAGACGGTGAGAATTACGCTCATTGCAAAAGCTTTAAGGACGGTCTTAACGACCTTGAGTTTAAGAAAGCGAAAGATAGGGGCGCAGAGCAATACAAGTCTTACACTATGGAAACTGTTGTAACTGCCGAGAAAGCAATGACGATGTACAGAATTATCACAGGTGCTTGCAAGGCAGGCACAGAACATTTTGTGGACGGTTTGCAAAAGGTCAAAGAAAATTATACAGTTCGTGAGATCATAGATTTAACAGAGGGGCAATATCGATCTGAGGTTTTTAGAAATTTCTTTGAAAGAAACGGAAACGAATAATTGCAAATTTTAATAAGGAGAAAAACAATGCACTTCAAGACTATTAAACGAGACGAGATTTTGCCGATGATTGAACAGGCAAAAAACGTAAAAGAACAAAAGAAAATCCTATGTGACCTAATAGACTGTTCAAAAAAGGAACTTGAAGAGCTTATAAAAGAGCTTTTTGAAGAGAGAGGCCTGGAGTCAAAAAAGAACGAGACTAATAAAGTTGCTCCTAAAACAGAAAGCAAAAAAACGTGGAGCAAGGATGATATAAAAAGGCTTCGTGAGCTTCGCAGCATCGGCAAGGAAAGCAAAGAAATAGCCGAAATTCTCGGCAGAAGCACTCAGGCAGTCAAGAGCAAATGCTGTGAGCTTAAGATACCCAAGGGGGATGCTAATGCTATGCCCTCAAACAATGTTAATAAGGCCGATGAGCTTGCAGACATTGCGACATATGTAAAAGTGCTTGAAAAAGATATTGAGGCTCTAAATGAAGATAACAAAAGACTGCATTATGAAAATTCTTGTTTGAAAGAGCACTGCGAAAATCTGAAACATAGGATTGCGGACCATGAGCGCATAGGCGATGCGGATGCGGCAGAAAATGACAGTCTAAACGAAAAGCTTGAGGAGGCATGGCAGGCGGCCGAAAAGTCCGCTTCGGAAGCAAAAGAAATGAAGGATCTCAACCGCCGAAATGCAGAGAGGCTCAGCAGACTGATTTACGAAAACAATAAGCTATATGAAGCTTTATCAAAAGCGGTTCAACTTGCTTCTGCCATTGATGAGGCTGTTCGCATAAGGAGATAGAATATGGAAGAAAAGATATGTAAACACTGCGGCCAGGTTCTTATAGCAGGCGGAGAATGCAATTGCCCGGGAGCGCAGAGCGAGATCGGAACCGAAAAGCAGAAGGTGAAGGTGCACGAGGCCATTGAAGCACTTTTCGGTATGTTTTGTACCGATGCCGGTTATGAGCCTGTTTCGGAAAATGAGCTTATGACACTCAAAAAGCTCGCAGATAATGTTGCAGAGCGAAAACTTATCTCTTGCACCGCACTTCTCGGCTGCGGTATAAAGGCAAAATTTGTCCGAGGAAGCGAAGGCGGAGTTAAGATCGAGCGATCAGAGAGCAAGAAAACGCAGACGGAGATTGGTTATTGGAGTAACTGACAATGAGAAACATAAATAAAGAAATTTTACTAAAAAAATGTCCTTTCTGCGGCAGTCCCGGAGAGATAAAAGAGAGTAATGAGGGAGCCCGTTACAAGGCGAGTTGCAGCGGAACTAAAATGTGTGTCGGAGAACTGATATATCGTTGGTTCGATACTCCGGAGGAGGCTGCAGAAGCTTGGAATACGAGATTCGGTTGAAAAACCCGGACCGAGATCGGGCAAACAGTTAAAACAAATAAACACGGTATTGAAAGTTTTTGCCAAGCTTTTTTCAAAAAGCGGAAAAGGAGAAAGAAAATGATAATGCAAAAATTGATAAGCCTCATAGAGGAGCAACAGAAGGGGCACGAAAACGAGCCTATATTTTCCGCTCTTCGTGCTTTCGGAGAGGGGTTTTGCAAAATATGACGGAACAAGAAGCATACTGGGCATTTGGTGCCGGTGTTATGGTAAGTCTTGAAATAGATGAGGTAAAGCATGTATTTGCAGATTATAAATGTATTTGCGAATTTGGTTATCGAAAAAAGCGAAGCGGTGGAACAGAAGCTTTCGCCACCTGCCTCGATCGCTTTGCAAACTCTGTGACCACGGCCCCTTGCTCTGCGATTAGATTTGCAAGAAAAGAAGATGAGGACCGGTGTATGAGAGAGTTAAACAAACTAATGTTATAAGCAGAAGTGGGTATGGCAAGAGTATGGAAGAAAAAATTAAATCGGCATATGAGAAGATCGAAACTATATTGATACAAAGCGCCGAAAGCTGCTCGGACAAAACAGAGGCAGCAGTGCTTATTTCTATGATATTATTGATGCTCGGAAGTGCAATTAGAAACGATCTTAGTGATAAAATAGCACAACTTTTTGATAAAAGTTAATTTGAAAGGAAAAAGCCATGAGGCGAGTGATGAAAAACATATATTCGGGCGCAGTGCTGGAAAAGATAGTTTACAGTGTGTCTGAAAGAGTGAAAGAAATAAAGAAAAGCTCGCCTCGGGTACGTTTCAAGACCGAGGATGAGAGGGCGGCTCACCGCTTTGGTATTGCAAGGAGACGCTTCGCACGAATGGTCAATGAAACATTTTCGACAAAAGCACTTTATTCTACGCTTACTTTTGATAGAGAAAATGAAATACACAGCCATGAGGAAGCTAAGTGGGTGCGCAAGTGCTTTTACCGCCGCCTAAAATATTATTATCCGGATGCGAGGATAGTGATATGCTACGGACGCGGAAAGAGCACTCACCGTTTTCATATGCACATGATCAGCGAGGGCATTTCGGAAAACGAGATCGAGCGGATCTGGAGCTATGGGAAGCTTGAGAGCTGCTCTCATCTTCGAGAGCACAATTATTATGACGATGGAAAAGGCTCAAAGATAGATCACGGTTGCGATTGGACGGCCTTGGCATATTACATATTTGATCACTATACCCCGGAACAGGGAGGTCATTATTATATGGCTTCCAGAAACATGAAAGCCCCCGAGGGCGATGAAGCGACAGAAATAAAAAAAAACTACACCGAGGACAAGCCCCCAAGGCGACCGCACGGTTATATTCTTATAAGTGCAAAAAGAAACGAATTTGGATTCCTCCATTATATATATGTAAAAATCACAAAAGAAAACCTTTATTATCAAATGAAACAGCTTGGAGAGAGATCTCCCGAATATAAAAAAATAAAAAAAGAATTTGAAGAGATCAGCTCTTAGCTGAAAGAAAAAGCCGAATATGTATCGGCTTTAAATTCCCTTGTAAATGCGTAAAATTTTAAGACGAAAATTTGTCCACCTTTTTATCTCCTCAAATAGAAACCTTTTTGCCGGCCCTGCCTATCCCCCGGGGCGAATGGAGGCTTAAAATTTTACGCAATGATAAAAAACAGAGAAAGGAAAAGCAGATATGTCAAATTTTAATTTTAACAGAATTATGCTAGGCGGCAGACTGACGGCAGATCCCGAAAACAAGCAAACCACAGACGGTACATCGGTAACGAGCTTCACCGTTGCAGTGAATAGGCGCATCCAAGACAAAGAAGGCAGAGTCGTGGCAGACTTTTTTAAAGTTATAGCATGGCGCAATCTTGCGGATTTTGCTTATAAGTTTTTTCGGCGAGGCTCGGCAATATTTGTTGTGGGTACGCTTCAAAACCGCTCATATATTGACCACGAAGGTACAAAGCGATATATAACCGAGATCATAGCGGATGAAATCTCTTTTGTAGATTCAAAAACAGAAAACGCAGCAGGAACGACAGAAAAAGCAGAAAGGCCTGCTCCTTTGGCAAGCTCACATTGCAGTGCAGAAGATTTTGAGAATATCAACAGCGATGATGACCTGCCATTTTGAGAGGAGGAAAAATGAAAAAAGAAGATTATAGAGATTATGCAACACATATGTTCAGAACCTATGCAGCATGGGGCTGCAGGGATGCTGAAAAAGTACGAGACTTGATTGGAGAAAATATCACGATACGGCACAAACCGATACTTATAGACATCCAGATCGTTCACTCATATCTTGAGCATTGTCAGAACGGTGGCAAAAAACATATAGCGGATGTTCTCTCGGCAGTTTATTTTGTGCAACCGAAAAGAAGTCTGCGCCGTGGTGATGTATCTGCGAGAGTGAGGCGCTTTTCGATTGATTATCATGTGTCGGAAAAGCAGGCCTATTTATGGCTTAGAGAAGCGAGAAAGGCTGTGGCAAGTGCTAAGGGACTGGATATCGAATAAAAAGTGTTTTCCTCTCAAAAGAGGTGAGTAGTGCAACCAAATTTTTTGATAGAATGTGGGCAAGAAGCAAAAAAGTGCTTTCTTGCCCTTTTTTTGTTGGGAAAACACCGCATCAAAGCACGTGTGGGAGGGGTGTGCGCGGCTATAGCACAAAAACAAGTGCAGAATTATTTGGAACGGCAAGGCGCACGCTGCGCATGTATGCGCATATGCGATTCCTTTTAGTGGAGAGGTGAAGATATATCAAAAAAACAGGCGAAATAGGAAAGAAAATAGATGAAAACATGACAATTTTGCCGCCCGAAACGGTGAAAAAGGCAAAAAAGAAACGCGGTAGACCGATGGCAATTAAAAATGCCTCGGATCTTGAAGCCCTAGTTAACAAATACTTCTCATCGATATCCTATAAGGAGCCATTTAAAGGCCCTGACGGAACTATTCTAACCGACATTGACGGAGATATGATTGAAAAAACGGTGTTCATATCGCCGCCGGATGTTATGAGTCTTTGCCTTTTTCTGAACATAAGTGACACAACTTGGGAGAATTATTGCAATGCAGAAAAGCACCCGGATTTTGCGCCGATATGCAAGAGAACCCAAATGCGCATGGAAGCATATCTTCGCGAGGTTCTTGTGACGAGAGAAAAGGGATCTCTGCAGGGGGTCATATTCAACCTCCAAAACAACTACGGATGGCGAGACAAGAAAACCGTTGATCTTGGTGATGAAACGAGAGATGCGCTGGCCGGTCTTTCTCTTTCGGAAAAAATGGCAATGATTGCCGACCTTAAAAACGGAAATTTAGATATTCCCGATGCTCTTCCCGAAAATGAGGAAGACGAATAATGACGATGAATAAGCCCAAAACGGCTGAATACAGCGTTGATGTAAACGCTCTCGCCGTACTTGCCACTTGGTACAAAAAGCTTGTAAACACAAACAACGAGACCTTTTTGCCGCTTTTTGAGGATAAGCACAGATATCTTGTTCTCAAGGGCGGCGGCGGCTCGGGAAAAAGCATATTTGTTGGGCGAAAAATTCTTGAAAGGTGCATAAGCGAGCCCGGACACCGTTTTCTTGTTTGCAGAAAGGTTGCAAGAACGCTTCGTGAAAGCTGCTTTTCTCAGCTGTCGGGTCAGCTTGCAGAGCACTACAAAGGATGCGGCTACAAGATAAACAAAGGTGATATGCGGATCAGCTTTAAAAATGGCTCTGAGATCCTTTTTGCAGGTCTTGACGATGTTGAAAAGCTGAAATCGATTTACAACATCACCGGCATTTGGATAGAAGAGGCTTCTGAAATTGCCGAGGCTGATTTTAATCAGCTTGATATTCGTCTTCGTGGAAAGACCGCATATTATAAGCAGATCATTTTGTCATTCAACCCTATATCGATTCATCACTGGCTTAAAAAGCGCTTCTTTGACATGGAAAATCTCCCCGAAAAGGAGAAAAAGAAGATCCTTACCCATGAGAGCACATACCTTGATAATCGTTTTCTCGATGCGGAAGCGAAGGCTGTGCTCGAGGCTTTTAAGTATATAGACGAATACTATTACGAAGTATACTGCCTCGGCTTTTGGGGTGTTACCGGCAAGAGTGTATTTAATTCCAAGGCTGTTGCTATCAGGCTTGCAAACGTTCCAAAAATCAAAATGCAAGGCCGCTTTGAATTTGATTATGACGGCAGCACTATCACCAACATCAACTTTGTTGAAGATGAGGTTGACGGCTTTATCAGGATCTATTATACCCCCGAGGATGGTGTCCCCTATGTCATTGGCGGTGATACTGCCGGAGAGGGCAGCGACAGCTTTGTTGCTCAGGTTATCGACAACAGAGACGGTCGGCAGGTGTGCACCCTTAGGCATACATTTGACGAAGATCTATATGCTATGCAGGTCTATTGCCTCGGTATTTTCTATGGTGAAGCTCTTGTAGCACTTGAAAATAACTACTCAACCTATCCAACGGCAGTTCTTGAAAAGCTGGAATATCCCAATCTTTATGTTAGGGAGACGGTTGATAGTTATACACACAAAACAAAGAAGGCTTTTGGCTTTGTTACGACCAAAAAGACAAGGCCGATGATTATAAGCGAGCTTATCAAGGTTGTTCGAGATGATATCACGCTTATAAATGATCGAACTACTCTTGAAGAAATGCAAACATTTGTCAGAAATGAGAAATTCAGACCCGAAGCAGAGGAAGGTGCACACGATGACTGTGTTATGGCCCTTGCCATTGCTCACTTCGTGAGACCGCAGCAACGCTATCAAAAATTGCAAGCTGCGCAAAAAGTCCAGTGGTCGACATCTCAATGGGAGGACTATAGAAAAGCCTCGCCGGAAGAAAAGAAATATTTAAAGAAAAAATGGGGAGAGCCCATGAAAAATTGATTTAAGGAGTTAATTTCATGAATGAAAAGCTGATGATGTGGCAGAAAAGGCTGAAGGATTCAGAAAGTGCCTATAAATGTGATCTTGAAAAAATGGACGCAAGAGAAAAGCTTTATGGTGGCATTGGCGCTATCTCTGCTATGGTTGAGAGGGATGCTGTCCTCTTCACGCCCTATGTTCGCAACATCTGTGCAGAGCTTATAGAATCACAGGTTGATTCCACTATTCCTTCGCCAAAGGTCACTGCCATGAGAAAGGGTGACGAGGGAAAAGCACGAATCATTGAAAATGCTCTCAGAGCAATGAGAGAAAGAATGTGTCTTCGCAGCATCAATGACATAAACGAGCGGACAGCTAAGATACAGGGCGGTTGCTTTCTTATGGGTGAATGGGATGAATCAAGGAAAAGCCCTATAAGCTCGGGCGAGGTTGTGGCATCTGCGCCCCACCCAAAGCAGATAATTCCGCAAAGGGGCGTTTATTCAGACATTGAGGATATGGATTATATCTTCTTGAAAATTCCCCAAACAAAGGGATACATAGAACGAAGATATGGCATTGAAGTTGATAACGAAAGAGAAGCCGATCCCACTGTAAGAAGCCCCGAGGGCGACACCAGCGAGGATATGGTGACGGAGATCGTAGCTTATTTCAGAAACAAGGATGGCGGAATTGGCCGATATTGTTTTGTGAATGATATAGAGCTTGAGGATATTGAGGATTTTCACGCCAGATGGACAAGCAAATGCGCTCGATGCTCTGCGCCTGAACCTGATGAGGTGTTTAATGATCCAAATTCTATTCTGATTATTGACGGAGAAAAGAGCAAGGCAAAGAAGGTATGCCCGAACTGCGGCGGTACCCGTTTCATAAAAACCAAGGACGAATATGAAACTATAACCACCCCGATATACAGAAGTGACGGCACTTTGCTTGGAGGCAAGCACCCGGCCGTCCGCATCACAGAAAAGGACGGTAAGCCATCTGCTGAGATCTCATATGAAGGTTTTAAAATTCCTTATTATAACCCAAAACAATATCCAATCGTGCTCCAGAAGAATGTTAGTCTTTTCGGATCTTTTCTTGGAGACAGCGATATAGACAAGCTATCGGGCTATCAAAATGCAATCAAGAGACTTGATGCAAAGATCATTTCAAAGCTGATGAAAAGCGGCAGTAAGCTGACACTGCCTGAAAATGCTGATATTTCCACCGAAAACAGCGAAATGGAAGTTATAAGAGTAGTAAAGCCGCAAGATAAGGAGCTCATCGGTGTTTACACCCTTGAGGGTTCTATCGAACAGGATATGGCATACCGAGATCGCATTTATGAAGAGGCAAAACAGGCGATCGGTGTTACAGATTCTTTTCTTGGCAGGATTGACAGAACGGCTACCAGTGGCAAGGCTAAAGAGTTCTCAGCAGCACAAGCGGCCGGCAGAATGGAAAGCAAGAGAGTAATGAAGGAACAGGCCTTTGCAAGATTCTATGAATTTTGCTTTAAGCTTATGCTGGCTTTTGATGATGACCGCCGCCCTGTTCCCGGTAGAAACATTCACGGTGATATCGAATTTGAGGAATTTTATAGATATGACTTTCTTGAAGAGGATGAATATGGCCGTTTCTTCTGGAATGATATGTTTCTTTTTGAATGCGACACCACTTCTCCCCTATCCGGCAACAGAGAAGCAATGTGGCAGGAAACGAGAATGAATCTGCAGATAGGTGCTTTCGGACCGCCCCAGGAAATGGATACTCTCATATTCTTCTGGACGAAAATGGAGGAGCTGCATTATCCGGGTGCAGGAGATGTTAAAAAATGCCTTGAAGAGAAAAAAGAAAAAGCGGAAGTTATAGCAAGGGCAAAGAGCGATGCGGCATCGGCTCTTGCTGCATCTCAAAATCAGATCTCACCGGCACAGTCCGATGTGATGATATAAGAAATAAAGCGAAGGGAGGTGACAAAATGAAGGATACAAAGAAGACCTATGCCGGCACTATCGGTTCTTCCGGTGCAAAGGATATACCGGCTGTTTTCCCCGGCGAGAAGTCAAAGGGAAACTCGTCTGTTAAGACAAACATCAAAAAGTAAAAAGAAAATTCGCATGAGAACGCGCAAAAATCTCAGTTATGAAAGGAAAAAGCAAATGGAAAATACCGAAAAGGAAATTTATGAAGCTTTTGGGCTGGAATATACAGGCGAAAAAGAAGCGGAGGCCGCCGAACCGCAAAAAGGCATCGAAAGCGAAGGTGAAAAAGGGCAGGAGATCACCGAGCCTGCAGACCCCGGTGAGGATAATACTACTTCTATCAATAGTAAGGACACCGGCGCTAATGACCAAGGCGAGAACAAGGAAGAAACAAAGTACAGCGATGCCGAAAAGCAATCTCAATCTCGAGATGAGAGAGCGAAGCATGCAGCTGCTCGGAGGAAAGCCGAACAGCAGGCTGCTATCAAGGCTGCTGTTGCCGAGGCGGAAAGTGCAAGCGCTCGAGAGATAGAGGAGATTCTCTCTCTTGGTGGTGTTAAAGATCCTGACACAGGAAAGCCCATCAAAACCGCAGAGGAATACAGAGCTGCAAAAGCAAAGATCGCCTCAAAAAGACAAAATGAGATCATTAAAAAATCCGGCCTTGATCGTGAAGAGGTGGAAGAATACATTTCCATGCTCCCGGAGGTAAGAGAAGCAAGAGAAGGCGCCGAGAGGGCAGCGAGAGCGGCTTCTGAAGCACAGCTTGCGCACGATATTGAGGAAATTTCAAAGCTTGACGGATCTATCAAAACAAAAGAGGATCTTGTGCACCACGAAAGCTTTGATAAGATCTATGAAAGAGTTTCAAAGCATGGCGACAGCCTTGTTGATGCTTTTAAATTTGTCAATGCGGATGCTTTAGCCGAAAGAAGACTTAATGCTGCTATGGCGGCAGAAAGACAAAAGTCACTTGGTAAGGATCACCTTGTGGCCACAGCACAGAGAGGAGGAAGCTCGGTTGAAATAACAAGAGATGAAATAGACGCCTATCGCGCCTTTATGCCGGATGCAAGCGATGCCGAGATTCTTCGATATCATGAAAAATACAAGAAAAGAAAGGGATAATATCAAAATGCTTATACACACCATTGATGATTCCGTTGTTCGTGGAATCGAATATCACGAAGCAGATTCCATCACCCCAAAGATAGGTATGCTGCTTAAAAATGTGGGCGGCAAGCTGGTGACGGCAAGCGGCACCGATAAGCCCACATATCTCTGCCTTTGCGAGAGTGAAACATCTCTTACGGCCGGAGATATGATTCCGGTTCATCGCCTTGATTCTGCATTCGTTCTCGAAGATGATACAAATCTTAATCTTTCGGAAGTTGCAACCGGAACAAAGCTTACCATTGCCGAGGACGGCACACACCTTGCGATAGCAACGGGCGGCTCCATGGAGCTGGTCTACAAAGAAGCAAAGCCCGAGGGCGGCTATATCGCAAGAGTGAGAATTTCTTAAAAAAGGAGACGACAAATAATGGCAGGAATTATATTTTCCGAGGGTAGCGGCGTTGCCGATTCTATATATGGCAAATATCAAGGCCCTATGCAGCTTTTCACCGAAAAGCACAGCGAGGCCTTTGAGAGCAAGAGTATGCTCCCCTCTATTTTTAAAACGGTAAAATCCAACAGCTATGGCGAAGGCTTTGGCGGCCTAACTGCTATGAGCAACTGGCAGCCTGTTGGTGAAGGAGGCCTTGCCCCTACCCTTTCCATGCGCGAAACTTTTAAAAAGTTTGTTGAACATGTTGAATGGCGCGGCGAGTTTAAAATCACTCATGCAATGGCAATGGATGGCAAGATCGCTGATATGCAGAAACAGCCTGTAGGCTTCTGTCAGGCATATCACAGAACAAGAGAGGAATTTGGTGCTGCGCTTCTTTGCGGTGCTATTAATGGAGAGAACTTTATTAAATATGGCGGCATGAAATTTGACACGACCACGGCCGATAAAAAACCTCTCTTCTACACCGAGCACCCTTCTATTCTCGGCAAGGACAAGCAGACCAATGCTTTTGAGGATGAATTTTCGATTGATGCTCTTGATTATGCAGAGAACGCTATGCATCTTTTCAAAGGAGACGCAGGCGAGCTTTGCGATGTGAGACCCAACACCATTATCATTCCGGCTGATCCGGAAATGTTCCGAAAGGTTATGGAAGCCATCGGCTCTCATGACAACCCCACATCGGCAAACAACGCCTTTAACTATCAGTTTGGACGCTGGAGGGTTATTCAGTGGCCTTATCTCAATCGTTTTATAGCAAAGGGCAAGCATCCTTGGATATTGATGGATTCTGATTATAATGAGCTTTACGGCGGTGCTGTACTCACCGATCGTGAACCCCTCAGTATTGAATCATACATAGACAATAGAACTAAAAACAACATCTGGAGCGGCTACTCCAGATTTACCGGTGCTTTCAACGATTGGCGCGCATTCTGCGTTGGCGGAGTTGCCGGTGGCACAAAGCTTGTTGGCGCATAAAAAAACAGTTAAACCACCAAGGGGCGGCGGCTTTGCCGCTTGCCCCTTCTTTTTATAGGAGGACAAATGAAAATTAGAGAAGCAATAGAATTTGCCGATGAAATAAAGCCCAACAGTTTTGGGGCTTCTGTTAAAATAAGGCTTCTTTCGGAGCTTGAAAAAATGATTCAGCTTGAGGTTCTTCTTTTTGCCCCGGAGGAGCTTATCTCTTATGCGCCGGGAGATGATGAAAAAGAGCTGCTTATAACCACCCACGATAATCTTTACACCGATTATCTTGTAGCCAAAATCGATTATCTAAACGGCGAATATAACAAATACGCCAACACTCTGCAGACCTTTAATGCTTCTTATACTGAGTTTAAAAGATGGTTCTCGCAAAACTACCGCCCGGCAGATACTCACGGAGAATATTACGAAAATGAGGAGGCAGAAAAATATGGGGTTTAATGACAGAAATCCTGATAAGTGGAAGGGGTATTTCATAACAGCCTATGGAATTGCAGTTAAACACGGATTTGAGGGAACCGAAGAGGAGTGGCTTGCTTCGCTTATCGGACCAAAAGGAAATCCTTTCCGTTTTGAAGATTTTACACCAGAACAGCTTGAACAGCTGATAGCAGGTATTGGCGAAGGGGCGGTTTTAGCCGCTAAAGAAGCCGAAGAAGTCGCAAAAGCAGCGGCAAACAACTCACAGACGGCAAAAGAAGACTGCAATGCAGCGAAAAGCAATTGCCAAAATATTGAAAAATCAATCCGAGAGTATCACGGCGAGATGTTAGATATGCGTGATGAATCCCGCCTCAATATGGCAGACATTGAAGAAAGCAAAAGATATATCTCTGAAACACGCCAAGATGTTTTTCTTTTTGCAGAGGCTTCTGCCGAGGCTAAAAACTCTGCAAAAGAATCAAAAACAGCCGCCGAAAACTGTGCAAAAAAAGCTGAGGAAAATGCTACTGCGGTTAAAAACGCCCTTGAGGTTATCGATGCTAAAACGGCAGAAGCAAGAGCATCTGCCGAGAGGGCTGAGGCAAGTGAGAGCAATTCAAACACTGCTGTTCTAAAAACTAAAGAAAATTTAGAAAACGCTCAACTTGCCAAAGAGGCTGCAGAAAAAGCAAAGAGCGAGGCCAAACAAGCAGCCACCCTGGCCGATTCGCTAAAAAAAGAAGCTTTTATAAGCGAGCAGGGTGCAAAAGGCTACAGAGACGGAGCGAAAAGCGAAGCTGATAAAGCGGCTGCCGAGGCGCTTGCGGCAAAAGAAGCGTTAAGCAAAATAAAAACAGCAGAAAGCAATGTCAATGCAGCAAAAGAAGATGCTGAAAAAGCAAAAAAGGAAGCTTGTGAAGCTGTTGAAGCTGCGCAGACTGCCGAAAACGGAGCTAAAAGCTCAGAGGAGAAAGTCGCAGAAACTATGAAAACGGCTTCCGAAAAAGCTGCAGATTCGGAAAAGTACGCCCTTGCCTCTGCAAGATCTGCAGAGGAGGCGGCAGAGGCAGCCGAAAAAGTAAACGGTGCTGTTACAGCTCTAAAAGGAGGCGTTGCAAACGCACTTGTTGAAAGTCTTACCGGCATAACGGTTGCGGCGGATGATGTTTCACCAATCGAGCAGGATCTCGGTGTGAAGGTGGAGAGTAAGAATCTGTTTGATATAAGCGGGATATCTATAATGTCACCGAATACCTCTAACTGCTATGTGAGCGAGGTGGGAGCGGACTATTTAACCGTTAACACGCCTGAGGACTACACAGGAAACGGTTTTTGTGGGTTAATGCTGACCTTGGGAGATCTTTGTCCCGAACTTAAGGTTGGTGATATAGTGACCCTGACGCTCATCACAGAGCCGAGCGATGCTAATATCGTTAAACAATTCATATATCTGAATGGTCCTGAAGCTATGTTCAAAAATGGCAACAGCAGGACTATAACAGAAGCTGATCTGATCTCGAGAGTGACTTTTTATGGCAGCACGGTTTCCGGCGCATCCGCAAAAATCAAGATCCAGCTTGAGAGGGGGGCAAGCCAAACCACCTTTGCCCCTTATGTAGATGTGGAGGGCACAGAGGTGAAGCGATACGGCAAGAACCTGCTTGACATGAACGCCTTTAGCGACACAAACAACTGGAGCAAGAATACAAGCGGTGTGACACCCACTGCATATGACGGTTTTGAACTTCATTTGTCCCCGAATACCACATACACTTTTTCAAGAAAAGATAGTGCTTTTGCTGAAAATGTATATGTGTCTGTTTCCCCGATAAAAGGCGATAACGGTGTTGCAGGTGGTGGACTACAGTGGGTAACACACGCAGGAGGCAATATCAATTTAAATAAAAAGACCGTGACCTTCACCACAAACGAGACAGGAATACACTATATAAATCTAAATAATGCATCGGCAAACCTTTCTAATTGTCTTGCTCTTTTCGGAAACATTCAGATAGAGCTTGGCAATACGGCAACAGACTATGAGCCTTATATAGAGCCT
>JAZUQN010000043.1:0-4271 GCA_045605745.1 Eubacteriales bacterium | reverse complement strand
ACGCTCGCTTGGGTTCGAGTCTTAAGAGAGGCATACCTTTGGGTATGCCTTTTGTGCCCTGATAGCCGAAACGGCTCAAACCCCACAAATCCGAAAGGATTTGTCAGTGCGAGCGAAGAATATCTCATTAATATTACGTTCGTGCTCCGCCTCATCAGTCGCTACGCATAGCTTCCCACAGGGGAAGTTTTTTAGTTTACTGCTTGCTTTAAGGATATCCTTCACCAATCTACTCCTCGGGATGACAGGCGAGAGTTTTTTTCCTTTACAGACTCTTTTTACTTGAAAAAATATGGAATCTCTGATATACTTATATTGAACTGTTAGTCTGTGGTAAAATACACACTAAAATAGGCATTGTTTTTTTTGTGCATCATATCATATTTTATGAAAATAATAGTATCAAAAGCTTAAGCAAACACATATGACAGGAGAAAAAATGAATTTAGAAGAATATAGCAGAAAAATTGAAGAAATAGTCAATGATCCTGAATACAGACCCATTCTACCAAGCGAACTTATGGAGCTTATGGGTGTTTCCGAGGATGAATCGGAATCTGTGCGTCGGCTTATTGAAAAAATGGTCAGAGCCGGTGAGGTTGCCCTGACAAAAAAGGGAAAGGTCACATCTCTCCTGAGTGTTGGCGTTGTCAGCGGAGTTTTCAGAGGAACAACAAAGCACTTTGGTTTTGTTATGCCCGATAACGGTGGAGAGGATATTTTTATCCCTGCTTCAAAAACGCTTTTCACTCTTGACGGTGATAGGGTTCTTTGCAGAATCATTGAGCATAGGAGCAGAGACAAGCATTTTGACACTGCTAAGCTGCGCCGAGGAAAAAACGGCAAGCTTGTCCCTATTTCCGAGGAAAAGAGAAAAGACAAGGGCCCTGAGGGTGAGATTGTCAGAATAATTACCCGATATCTGGAAAACAAAAATGTAGTTGGCGTTTATTACGAAATATCGGAAAAACGGGGCAGAAAATATCATACGGTGGGATGGGTTGAGCCAGACCGTAAGAAGCTTCCCTATTCTATATTTATTGATCCGAGGGCGGCAAGAGAAATGGGTGTGCAGATTGGGGATAAGGTCGAGGCAAGGATAACTGCGTTCCCCTCTGAGAAGGATGAGCTTAGCGGTGAGATAATTCAGAATTTCGGAGATTCGGAAAGCAAGATAGCAAATTACGGAGCAATTTTGGCTGAGAATGGCATTGAGACTGAGTTTGATGACGCTGTTCTTGCAGAAGCTGAGGAGGCTTCTAAAATGCCGATAACAACAGAGGGCAGGAGAGATCTGCGCGATATGGTCATCTTCACTATTGACGGTGCCGATGCAAAGGATCTTGATGATGCGATTTCTCTTGAAAGGATCGGCGAAAACTACCGCCTTGGCGTTCATATAGCAGATGTGTCCGAATATGTTAAATTCGGATCGGAAACCGATAAGACCGCTCTCAGAAGAGGCACCAGTGTTTATTTTACAGACAAGGTTGTGCCCATGCTTCCAAAAAGCTTATCAAATGGCTCTTGCTCTCTTGGCGGCGGTCTTGACCGCTATGCAATTTCAGCCTTTATGACCATTAACGGTGAGGGCGAACTGCTTGAAACCGAGCTTTGTGAATCTGTTATCAGATCCCGTGTCAGGGGAGTTTATAGCGAGGTCAATGATATTTTTGAAAAAGGCGCTCGCTCTGCTTTTGCTGAAAAATATTCAGAGGTGATTCCGACGCTCCGTGAAATGCACGGCCTATATAGAATAATGAAAAGGCGTGCGGAAAAGAGAGGTGCTGTTGAGCTTGACACCGAGGAAGCGGTTATTTTGCTGAATGAAAAGGGTGAGCCTGTCTCTATCGCTCCAAGAGAAAGAGGCGAAGGCGAAAGAATGATAGAGCAGTTTATGCTGGCGGCAAATGAAGGCGTTGCAACTGTTTTGACTAATCTTTCACTGCCTTGTGTTTACAGAGTTCATGAATCCCCATCTCCGGATAAGCTGGATAGCTTCATTGCATTTGCCTTTGGCATAGGCCTTGATGTAAGACCCCTTAGAACAAAAAAGCTTTATCCTTCGTCCTTTGCGACTATCCTTGAAGAAAGCAGAGAAAAAGGAATAAGTGCTGTTCTTTCAAATGTTATGCTGAGGACAATGATGAAGGCAAAATATTCTGCTCAGCCTGCACCCCATTTCGGGCTGGCAATAGATATGTATTGTCATTTCACCTCACCCATAAGACGATACCCCGATCTCACTGTTCACAGAATAGTGAAGGCGATGCTGAGAGGAGAGGCTTTTGGAGAAAAGCTGACCCGTCTTTCAGCCTTTGCGGGAGAAAGTGCGGCACGCTCAAGTGAAAATGAGCTGCGTGCGCTCTCTGCCGAAAGAGAGATAGATGACCTCTATAAAGTTATCTTTATGAAGGATAAAGTTGGTGAAGAATTTGAAGGCGTTGTTAGCTCGGTTACCTCTTTTGGACTTTTTGTCCAGCTCCCAAACACTATTGAGGGACTTGTACCGATAGAAACAATGGACGGAAGATTCAGCTTTGATGAAAAGCATTTCAGACTCACCTTTGGAAGAGAGTCATATTGCCTTGGGCAAGCGGTGAAGGTTAGAATAACCTCTGCGGATATCCCGTCGAGAAGAATCAGCATGGAGCTTGCATAAATTGTACTTTTTGGAGATTTGTTTTAGAGAAGCTTTTATAATTATATAATTATATAAAAACTCTTGACAGAAGTTGATTTCGGTGATATAATGACATAGAAATATAATTGGGTGAGTTGTTTTATAATGGTGAAAAAAACAAAAAATGATAGCGAAAAAAGCTTAATTTCTCGCCTTTCAAAAAGAATTTTAATTGTTTTGGCCGTGCTTTTCACGATTGTTGTTTTGGTTGCCGCAGTTTTGGTTGGCGTGTTTTTTGCCCTAAAGAATTCCGGCAGACTTTCTATGGAAGATCGTAGAAACGATGGGCTTTCCGGCATTCCCGATTATGTTTATGACCCCAGCATTGTCAACTATGAAGGCAAAAAATATCGGTATAACGAAGACCTCACCACAATTCTTTTTATGGGCGTTGATAGCGGCAAGGATCTATTTAATATAGAACAGCAGATCTATGTTGTGTCTCAGCAGCGCGCAGAAAAAAACAAAACCTCATATGAGCATGAGGAGAAAATATATCGATCTTATTTGGAGAGGGCAGGATATTTTGACGATCTGGATGGCGGAATAGGGCAGACCGATGTTCTTCTTCTGCTTGTTATAGACGAGAAAAAGGAGAATGTTTCAATTATATCCATCGATAGAAATTCTATGGCTTATTTTGAGACATTTGATATAAACGGCAACTTGATGGGTTCATCTGAGGATAGACTTGCCTTGGCCTATTCATATGGCGATGGCTCACACAAGAGCTGCAAGATGGCTGTCAGTGCTGTTTCGGATTTTCTTTATGAAATACCGATCCATGCTTATTATGCCTTGAATTTTAGTGCCGTAAAGGAGCTAAACGATGCAGTTGGCGGAGTTGAGGTTACTATTCCCATTGATATGACAACAGTTCATAGAGCTTTTGAAGAGGGGGCAACCATCACTCTTGATGGTGAGATGGCTCAGATCTTTATAAGCTCCAGACAAAATGTTGGAGATGGCACAAACGCCGAAAGACTGAGCAGGCAAAAGCAATATATATTCTCCTTTATTGATGCAGCAATAGCAGCGTTTAAAAGGGATGTCACGATTCCTGCAGATTTATATAAAGGTTTGTCTGAAAACAGCTGCACGGATATTTCGCTTGATGAAATGGTTTACCTTTCCGAGCTTGCAACAAGGGTCGATATTTCATACCACAGTATAAACGGTACAACGGATATCGAAAACGGTTTTGCGGCCTTTAGACCCGATGAAGAAGAGCTTTGGAATATGATTCTTGATATTTTCTATGTTTGTGAGGATTAATTAATGGCAGAAAATGACGCGGCAAGAGTGACCGGAAAAGGACGAAAAAAGCGTCTCATAGTCTGGCTGATTCTTTTTGTGGTTTGTGTCATCATTGCTGCCGGATGTCTCGGTGTTTGGGTTTATCACATTGTTTTGCGCCGAGCAATGAATGATCTTTATGATCAAGCCAGAATTGAGATAGCGGTACTTCCCCAAAGTCCAAAAGAAGAGGACAAAAACAAGGACAAATTGCCAAAGGATACAGAGTTTTATGAATCCGAAGGGGAAACCGAGTCACCTCATTCTGATAGTGACCCGCTTGCAATAATAA
>JAZUQN010000042.1:0-18039 GCA_045605745.1 Eubacteriales bacterium | reverse complement strand
TTGGCTCACAGAACGACATGGCTACGATCCGACTTCTTGGCGTTTCAGACCTTTTTTATATTTCCGGTTTATCTGAAAATTGCATTTATCATTTTGCATAGATATCTTAGGGCAAGAAATCCAAGAAGTATATATATAAGTGTTATATCGAGCTTAGAGCTTATCAGCGCTTTTGGATGCTTGTCCTCATCGCAATCCTTTTCGGGCAAAACAGAAATCTTTGCCCTTATATCGGTGCGAATGATCGGCTTTTTTGCTTCTCTCCAAAGTCTTTTGGCATTTTTTATGATTTTTACGACCAGATCCTTTTCCATATGAGCCCCTCCTAAATATTAATTTTCGGTCAATATTCCCTCGGCAAGAGTAGTGCTGCCGTCACAGTTTACAGCCTTGCCGCCGGCGTTTGTAACAACCGTGCCGCCGGTGATGCTCACACTGTTATATGCCTGAATGGCATCGTCGTCGCTTGTTATGTCAACATAGCCGCCGAGAATGCTTACATATCCCTTTTCGCTGTCGGTTTCATTGTCGGATTTTATTCCGTCATCTGAGTTTTTGATCTTTACACTGCCTGAGATGATGCTTACACTGTCATTGCCCTTTATTCCGTTGTTCGGTGCGCTTATCTCAATGTTTCCGCCCTCAATATCGATATCGTTTTTGCAACCTATTCCGTTGTTGTAGTTTGCATTTATGATGAGTGTTCCATTGCCCTCAATGTCCATATCATCCGAGCTGTAAAGGCAGGCGTTTGGCTTTGTTTCTCCATTCGGGAGAATATATTTTTTTCCGTCTGTGAGAACATTGTAGCTGCCGTCCCTCAGCACGATCTTTATTTTGTCACAGCTCTTAACATAAATCGGAGAACCTTCTGTATTTGTGATGTCAACGCCGTCAAGTATCAGCTTGACCTCGTTTGTTTTTTCGGTTTCAACCACGACCCCACCGTTATCAAGCTTGCCACTTAAAACAAAGGTTCCGCCCTCTGTGATCCTTAGGAAGCTTCCTTCTGCAAAAACACCGGAGACGCCCACAGGCAAAGATATTTTATCGCCCCAAAATCTTATTTCACCGCTTTCGTTTTCTATAACGATGTCAGAGGGGGCATTGCCGGTTTCGGGAAAAGCATCGCCATTAAAATTCAGATTTGATTCTGAGTGGGGCAAGCTACCGGAGTCATTCATGTCGGATTTTGCTTCATTGCAAGAGGTGACGGCGGCTATTATCATTAGAGCCGCAATCAGAGAACAAACAATTCTTTTAATCATATTTTAGCCTGCTCCTTTTTGTTATTATATATTGAGATCAAGCTTGTTATTCACCGCATCTGCAATCATTTTTGAAATGGTTTCGATAGGCAATGGCCTGTTATCCTCATAACAGCATATACGATTCCAGCCCAGCTTCTCCGAGGAATATATAGCCGCTGCATAGCTGTTTATAAGGTGTGAGGGATCAAGCTCGTGGATATCCTTTTTTTGGCCTGTCTGCTCTGAGCGGTGGCTAACGAGAGACATAGATATTTCCGGAGTCATTTCAAGATACAGCACAAGATCGGGAGAGGGAACGCCAAGCTTTGAATATTCATAATCCCAAAGCCAATCGAGAAAAGAATCCCAAGTCTCCCTTGGCATTTTTGAAAGCTGATGGACTGCATTTGCGGTTGTAAATCTGTTGGCAATAACGATAGTTCCGGGGTCCTCGATGTCCTTTATCCAATCGGTTCTATAGCTAACATATCTGTCGGCGGCAAAAAATGAGGAAGCCGCATATGCGTTTGTGTCTTCGGGGTGCTCACCAAGCTTTCCCCCAAGATACATTCTCACAAGTCCGCTGCTCTCATTTTCATACATTGGAAATGAAATCAGCCTAACCTTATATCCACTTTTTTCAAGACGGGTTCTAAGCAACTCGGACTGGGTTCCCTTGCCTGAGCCGTCAAGACCGTCTATAACAATAAATTTTCCCATAAAAAACTCTTTACCTCTTATAGAAGATTACTGAATATCGTTATTTACGACCATTTCCATATACATTTGCTTTGTTATAAGAACCTCACGGGGCTTTTGACCCTCGGGGGCGCTTACATACCCAAGCTGTTCCATCTTGTCGATGAGCTTTGCGGCTCTGCCATAGCCAAGTGACAAACGGCGCTGGATAAGCGATGTCGAAATCTTGCCGCAATCGATAGCAAGCTCTATAGCAGGGCGAAGCATTGGGTCTGAGCCATCGTCTGCGCCAAGCTCGCCGCCGGAGGCACCTCCTTTTTTGGGAGCATCAAGCTTTGCGGCCGCTTCTTCGATACCCTCAACGATATTGCTGTCATATTCGGCCTTGCCGGTGTTTATTTTGATATATTCGCAAACCGCCTCAACCTCTCCGTCACTTACAAATGCACCCTGAACACGAAGGGGCTTTGCCGCACCGACAGGTGCATAAAGCATATCGCCTCGTCCCATCAGCTTTTCTGCGCCTGCAATATCAATGATGGTTCTGGAGTCAACCTGCGAGGCAACTGTGCAGGCTATTCTTGACGGTACATTGGCTTTGATAAGACCTGTGATAACATCAACTGATGGACGCTGAGTACCGATTATTATGTGCATACCTGCGGCTCTTGCTTTTTGTGCAAGTCGGCATATGGAGTTCTCCACATCATCAGGGGTGGTCATCATAAGATCTGCAAGCTCATCAATGATGATAACGATCTGAGGCAGATGCTCTCTGTCCGGATCATTTGCAGTTATTTCATTATAAGCCTTGATGTCACGCACGCCAACCTCCTCGATAAGCGAGAAGCGTCGCTCCATTTCCTCAACCATTTTGATAAGTGCTCCTGCCGCCTTTTTAGGCTCTGTAACTATAGGGGCGATAAGGTGAGGAATGTCTTTGTATATCTTAAACTCAACAGTTTTGGGGTCGATAAGGAGAAGCTTAACATCCTTTGGAAGAGCCTTATAAAGAAGGCTTATGATAAGGCAGTTTATACAAACCGATTTACCCATTCCGGTTGCACCTGCAATAAGCAGATGGGGCATTTTTGAAATATCAAAAATTATTGGGTTTCCAGCAACATCTGCGCCAAGACAGGCAGTGACCTTGCTTTTGCTTTCGGAAAATTTGGGGCTTTCCAGGATAGTTCTCAGATAAACCGTGCTTGGAGTTTTGTTTGGAACCTCGATGCCCACGGCACTCTTGCCGGGGATAGGAGCCTCAATTCTTACACCACCGGATGCCGCAAGGTTAAGGGCAATATCGTCAACCAGATTGGAGATGCTGCGGACTCTTGTTCCTGCCTCGGGCTGAAGCTCATATCTTGTAACGGTTGGACCTCTGGAAAAACCAACGATCTTGGTTTTAACATTAAAGCTGAGCAGCGTTTCCTGAAGCTTTTCAGCCGTCATGCGGAGCTCTGCTGAGTTGTTTTCGTTTTTAATATTTTTATCCTCTGAAAGCAGAGTTATGGGAGGATAGATCTCGGCTCTGAGCTGTTCGCCATAGGTAGGCTTTTCGGGGAGAATATCTGTGACGGTGGCAGTTGACACCGTAAGAAAATCAGAATCCGACTCTGCCTTTTTGGGCATCTCATCCCAAGGGGCAACCGCAGTAGGCTTCGGTAAGTCAAAAATATCTTCCTTGTTCTCTTTTTCCTCATGCTTCTCGCCGAATAGAGCATCAAGGCTGTCGTCAAGCTCCTTTTCATCGATCTGAACAGGAATGCCATTTTCAATTCCACTACCTATTTTTTCATCGGAAATAGGCTTATTGACCTCTGCCAGCACATCTTCGTAAGGAGCTTTTTCGGACACCACTGCCATGTCAGCAGGATTTTCCATAAATTCAAGACCGAGATCCTCAGGAGTTGCGCCCGTGTCGGTGTCAGGCTCTATTTCTATATCAAAGGTACGCTTTTTATTTTTTGCGACCGGTTTGCTTTCGGGTTCTATTTCTACCTCTTTTGGGGTGAATTTGGGTTTATCTATAAACACCGGATCCTCTCCGCTCATAGCCGCTGCTTCACGCTTTTCTGCACGAAGCTTTGAGCGGTATCTGAAATAAAGCACGATGTTGTCCGGCGTCATTCCGAAGAGGAACATAATAGTTATGGAGAGGATTGCAATGATAACTATAAGCGAGCCCCAGAATTTAAGACCAAGATATGAAAGCTGACCAAGATAACCTCCAATAAAGCCGCCACTTGAGCCTTCACAGCCGGTGCTAAACAGCTTAATGGGATTCCAAATATTTGGAGCACCGCCCTTCAGCGTGCAAACATGGATAAGGGCGGAAACAAAAACAAGAGTTATAACAGAAAAGGCGATCTTATATCCGGTTTGGCCATTGTCGATACATTTGCGCCAAACAAACGCAAGATATGTGAGAAGCACCGGCACAAGAAATGAGCCAAAACCAAAAAGTCCAAGAAAGCTCTTGTTTATAAGCTTGCCTATAAGACCCATGTCGATGGGCAAGAGGCAGAGCACTATGAAAAACGCAACAACACCGAAGATGTATGGCAATATTTGGTGAAGGAGCAACTTTGATTTTTGGGGAGCATTCTTTTTTTGCTCTTGTTTTACCCCTGTCTGCTTTTTATCTATATTTTTTGAATTTTGCACAGTTTTGTTTTTTTGTGCCCTTGGGTTCTTTTTTGCCTGGCTTTCCTTTGATTTCATATATGTTAGTCCTTTCGTTTAATTGCAATAAAAGCGTGCATATATTTTGCGATCGGCGACAAAATATATATGTACAAACATCCAATATATATTATAACACTAAATAATAAAAATTACAATAGTTGCTGCGGCAATTTTTTTGCTTGTAGTCCTAAAAGGGGGGAATTGATGGAAAAGGAAGGAATGAGGGCGCAAGGCAAGATGCTGCTTCTTATTGTGGGTGGCTTTTTCGGAGGGCTTGCAAATGGGCTTCTGGGTGCAGGCGGAGGCATAATTATGACCTTTGTTTTGGAGCGCGTGATGGATGAGAGCGAAATGCCCAAAAGAGATATTTTTGCCAATGTTATAGCGGCAACACTGCCCATATCTGTATTCTCAACCATCATATATGGCGTCAGAGGACATATAGATGTTGAAAAATTTGGTAAATTTGCTTTGCCTGCGGTTGTCGGGGGACTTGCAGGCGCATATCTGCTTTCAAAGATAAGTACCTTTTGGCTGAAAAATATATTTGCGATACTTGTTATATGGTCGGGTATCTATATGATCCTTAGATAGTAAAAAGGAGAGGAAGATGATTGATTTTTTCTTTGGAACGGCAGCGGCAGTTCTTTCCGGGCTTGGCGTTGGAAGCGGAGGACTTCTTGTTATCTATTTGACGATGTTTGATGCCTATGAGCAAATTCAGGCACAGGGCATAAACCTGCTTTTCTTTCTTTTTTCCTCCGGCAGTGCTATGCTTTATCATATGACCCATAGAAATATAAATTTTGGAATAGTTATGATACTTGTGGTGGCGGGATTATTAGGTGCACTTATCGGAGCTTTTCTGCTTAGGATGATAGGCGGAGGCATTGCCAAAAAAATATTCGGGGGAATGCTTGTTTTCTCGGGGATACTTGCCCTGAAAAAAGCTAAAAGCACAAAAAAAACCGAGAAAAACAAATTGTAAACTTTTTGTTGTTTCGGAAAATAAATGCTAAAAATTTCAAAAAGCCCTTTACAAATTGAAAAAAGTATGTTATAATAACTGCCGTGTGGTCATTTGGCCGCTAAAAATGAATATACGCACACTCGGTTTTCGGTGTAAGCCCTTTGGGAGCTCACCTTCCGTTAACTGTGTATGCGCATAAATAAATTTAATGAGGTGAAAAACTATGATGCTTAAGGACGAAAAGCAGGCAATTATCAAGGAGTATGCAACTTGCGAGGGTGACACAGGTTCTCCCGAGGTTCAGATCGCACTCCTCACAGCAAGAATCAACAATCTTACAGAACACCTGAAGAAGAATAAGGGCGACCATCACAGCCGCCGCGGCCTTCTTAAGATGGTTGGTCACAGAAGAAACCTTCTCGGCTATCTTCAGAAGGTAGACGTCGAGCGTTACCGCTCTATCGTTGAGAGACTGGGTCTCAGAAAGTAATTTAAAAAGGCGGAGTGATGGGTGAAAGCGCGCTTTCACTCCTCACTCCATACTGTTTTTTTAGGAAAAATCCGTTTTTACACACACGCCTTAGCAGTTAAATGCGCATTGGCTATCTTCCGTGCCCCATATCTCTGTGCGTGTTTAAGTGCTAAGTCTCTGTAAAAAACGGTAAAAATATATTTTTATGGAGGAATCTAAAATGTCAGGAATCGTTAGCTCCGCTATGGAGTTCAAGAACTACAAGGTGTTTAATTACACTCTCGCAGGCCGCCCCCTTGTTATCGAAACAGGTAAAATGGCAGGCCTTGCAAATGGATCTCTTATGATCCGCTATGGTGAAACAGCCATCCTTTGCTGTGCAACTGCCAGCGCAAAGCCCAGAGACGGTATTGATTTTCTTCCTCTTTCTGTTGATTTTGAGGAAAGAATGTATGCTGCAGGTAAGATCCCCGGCGGTTATCTGAAGAGAGAGGGCAAGCCAAGCGAAAAGGCTGTTCTCACAAGCCGTGTTATCGACCGCCCCATCCGTCCCCTTTTCCCTAAGGATCTTCGCAATGATGTTGCTCTTTCTCTTACGGTTATGAGTGTTGATCCCGATTGCTCACCCGAGGTTGCCGCTATGATCGGCGCTTCTGCTGCTCTTGCTATTTCCGATATTCCGTGGAACGGACCTATAAGCGGTGTTTTCGTGGGATTGGTTGACGGCAAGCTGGTTATAAACCCCACAGAGGCAGAAAGAAAGGTCAGCGATCTTGAGCTGACAGTTGCGTCATCCACAAAGAAGGTCGTTATGATCGAGGCAGGCGCAAATCAGGTTCCCGATGATCTTATGTATGAGGCAATTATGCTGGCTCATAAGGAAAACCAGGGTATCCTTGAATTTATCAATGGAATCGTTGATGAGATTGGCAAGAAGAAGTTTGATTATCCCTCTTGCGAGCTTGATCACGATATGTTTGATAAGGTATTTGACTATTGCGAAAAGGCTGTTATGGAAGCTCTTGACACAGACGATAAGAATGTGCGCGACGAAAAGATGCAGCCCATTATGGACGATATCGTAGAGAAATTCAGCGAGGAATATCCCGAGATCGAAGCCATTATGGAAGAGCTTATCTATAAGATTCAGAAGAAGATTGTTCGCCGTTGGCTCCTCGTTGACAGAAAGCGTGTTGACGGACGCCGTATGGATGAGATCAGACCTCTCACAGCCGAGGTTGGACTTCTTCCCAGAGTTCACGGCTCAGGTATGTTCACTCGCGGTCAGACACAGGTGCTCACTTCCGCAACTCTCGGCACTCTTGATGAGGCTCAGATGCTTGACGGTATAGACAACGAGACTACCAAGAGATATATGCACCATTATAATATGCCCGGTTATTCAACCGGCGAAGCAAAGAGCGCAAGAAGCCCGGGACGCCGTGAGATCGGCCACGGTGCACTTGCAGAGCGCTCACTTGTGCCCGTTCTTCCAAGTGAAGAGGAATTTCCCTATGCAATTCGTCTTGTTTCCGATGTTCTTTCTTCTAACGGTTCCACTTCACAGGGCTCGGTTTGCGGCTCAACCCTTGCTCTTATGGATGCAGGTGTTCCGATCAAGGCTCCCGTTGCAGGTATCTCCTGCGGTCTTATCACAGAAGAGGACGGAAGCTGGGAAACTATGATAGATATCCAGGGTCTTGAGGACTTCTATGGCGATATGGACTTTAAGGTTGCAGGTACTCATGCAGGTATCACATCCATTCAGATGGATCTTAAGATAGACGGTCTTACACCCGAAATTATCAAGAAGGCTCTTGAGATCACTCATGAGGGCCGTGATTATATCATTGATGAGGTTATTCTCAAGGCTATCCCAGAGCCCAGAGCTGATGTTTCAAAGTACGCTCCCAAGATGATCTCAATGAAGATCGACCCCGATAAGATCAGAGAGGTTATAGGTAAGGGCGGCTCTGTTATCCAGAAGATCACAGGCGACACAGGCGCAAAGGTCGATATCGAGGATGACGGTACAATTCATATTGCAGCAGTTAACACTGCAGATGCAGAGGCTGCAAAGGCGATGATCGATGCTATCTGCTTTGAGCCCGAGGTTGGCGTAACATACCCCGGCAAGGTAACAGGCATCATCGCTTGCGGTGCTTTTGTTGAATATGCTCCCGGAAAAGAGGGAATGGTTCACATTTCCAAGCTTTCGGAAAACAGAGTTGAAAAGGTTGAGGATGTTGTTAATATCGGCGACGCTGTCAGAGTTAAGTATCTCGGCGTTGATGAAAAGAACAGGATTCGCCTTTCAATGAAGGACGCAGATAAATAATCGGTGATTTTTAAATGACGGCAGGGACTGTCTCCACGCATCTGCATAAGATGTGCAGAGCGTCCCTGCAATTTTCAGTAATATATCTTTAAGGAGGAAAACATGAATTTTAATTACAATTCAAATCGCAGCGGCGGCGGAAGAAGCCGCAGACGCAGAAGACAGAAAATGATAAAAACCATAGTTCTTTCAATTATAGTAGTTTTGATAATTGCGCTTTTCACTGTTTTCCTTTTTTCTCTGAAAAAAGCCGGAGATAAGGCAAAGGACAAGGATGATAGCACCACAGATAACACCGATCTGCTCCCGGCTGAAACTACGGGTGTAGAAACCGAGCCCGAATTTTTTGAGGGTGGATATATAACCCGTAAATTCACCTCGGATGAGCTACATCGTGGTGAGCTTATTCTCGTTCGTGCAGGATGTCCCTATGTCTTTCCGGAGAAAACAGAGCTTTCAGATCTTTACACAGGCAGAAAAAAATATGAAAACGGTGCAAGAGCCTATCAGATAAGCAGTACAAATATAAAGCTGGATGCCCTTGTGCTTTCAAGGCTTAATGATATGGCTGAAGACTTTTACGAGAAAAGCGGAGAAAATTCACTCCTTGTCAAAAGCGCATATCGCTCATATGACGAGCAAAAGGAGCTTTTTGACTATAGAGCTGACAGAGACGGAATGGAAGAAGCTCTTAAATATGTTGCAAAGCCGGGCGAAAGCGAGCATCACACCGCAATGGCGTTTGATATGTCGGTCTATAAGGATGGCGTAAATACATATATACAGGATGAGCCGGACTACCTCCCTATATATGAAAACGCTCATAAATATGGTTTTGTGCTCCGATATCCCGAAAACAAGGCTGACATCACCGGAATTTCTTATGAGGCGTGGCATTTCAGATATGTAGGAATTCCCCATGCTTACTATATGTATAAAGAGGGGCTTGTGCTTGAAGAATATATAGAGTTTCTACGCGAAAATCATTCCTATGAAGGTGCACATCTTGAAATTGCTTGTGATGACGGCAATGATTATGAAGTTTACTATGTTCCGGCAGAAGAGGACGGCTCGGCAGAAATAATTTTTCCTAAAAGCTATGAATACACCGTTTCGGGAGATAATATAAGCGGCTTTGTGGTAACAGTGCTTCTTTCGCGAGGTAATTAATGAGATCGAAAAAGAGATTTTTAACTATATTTGCGGCTTTTGTTTTTTCTGCTTTGATAATGCTCTGCTCCTGCTCTCTCGTTGTTATAAATGATGGCTCAGGAGAGGATGTGTCAAGGGAAAGCGGTGCAGAGTCCATTGATACCGGCGATGAGGATGCGCCAAAGGACACGGAAGCTGCTGACACAACCGAGAAAAAAGAAGAGCTTAAGGTGTCCGAGACCGAGGCAGACAAAGCAAAAAAGCGTGTTGAAGCTCTGATGGACTTCGATTTTAAAAAGCAGAGTTTTATAATTGCAACAACCAGCAATATGACCTTTGCTGTGGATGGCGACAGCTATTATGACAGGGTTTTGCTGATGAGAGATTCGATGGTTGAAGAAAAATATAATGTCGACATAATAACTATCTATTCTGATGCCGGCAGGATAAGTACTGATCTTAGAAATGCGGCCCTTTCGGACGATTATTTTGCAGATATGATATCTGTGCCAGCATATAGAATAGGGGCTCTTGCCTCAGAGGGACTTATAATGAACCTCAGATCTCTGCCATTTTACAGCGTAAGCAGCCAATATTCTGATTCCACAGTATCTGCTGCGGGAAATGGAGTATATGCGGATGTTGGAGCGGCCAGCGCAGATTTCAGTAAGATATATGGAGTGTTTTTTAACAGAGATATTGCAGAGAAGCTTGGCTTTAACCTTGACAAAATGGTTTCTGATGGCGAATGGACTTGGGATAGCCTTGACCGCATTTCAAGAAGAGCAACCGAGGAGCTTGGCATAATCGGTCAGGGCAGCGCAGCTATGGGAAATGAATATACCGATGTTGTACTGCGATCAGCAGATATAAGGCTGGTCGATAACACACTTGGAAAGCCCCCTGTCATCTCCTTTGATTCGGAGCGCCTTGAGTCTGTTGTTGAAAAAATGTGCGCTCTTATATATGGAAACCCATCGGCATATAAGCCTCAAAAAACGGCAACCGAAGCAGATTTTTATCAGCTTTTTGCCTCGGGACAATTGCTTTTTGCCATTGCCCCCTTGTCGGAAATGTGGACGTTTTCCACCTTACCGGTTTCGTTTGGTATTCTTCCGATTCCGAAATATGAGGAGAGTCAAAGCAGATATTTTTCTTTTACTGCAGCAACTGCTAATCTTCTTGCAGTGCCAAGCGAAAATAATAAACCCGAAATGACCGGCGTGATTTTAGGTGCGCTTAACACAGCATCCTATAAGCTTCTTGCCGAAGAATATACAACCAATTGCCTTTACAATTATTTCAGAGATGCCAAGGCACTGCGCTCGATGGATGCGGTTCTTGACAGCATCTCCTTTGATTTTTCATATATCTATGCATCCGGCACAAAGCATTTGGCCGATGCCACTTATGGCGCAGTTCGAAAGGCAAGAACAAGCGCAAATGACTATGCAACCAATATCATAAATTCAAGACTTTCCGAGGCAAATGCAGAGCTTGCAAGGCTTTTCGGAGAAAAAACGGTTGTAGACCCCCCTGCATCAGAGAGTGAGGATATAGCCGAGGACTTATATGAAACAGAATAAATTGATTGGAGAATAAACATGGCTAATTACAGAAGAGGAAGAATTAACGATGAAATGCTGAAAGAGGTCGCCATGATACTAAGAGAGGTTAAAGATCCGAGAGTTCAAAACGCTTTTGTCAGCGTTACGGCGGCGGAGGTAACACCCGACCTCAAATATGCGAAAATATATTATTCCTTTTTGAAGGGCGATGACCCGAAGGAGGTTGCGAAGGGACTCAAAACCGCGGCAGGTTTTATCAGAGGTCAGATAGCAAAAAGAATGAACCTAAGAATAACCCCGGAGCTTACCTTTGTTCCTGACAACTCAATAAAACAAGGTGCTCATATCGCAACATTGCTTGAAGGTATCACATTTTCGGACGAAAATGAGGATGCCGAGGGCGAAGAAAACTAAAGCTTTTGTTCATTTTTATACATTGAGAGGAATTTCAGATGAAATACAAGGCAGTTATTTTTGATATGGACGGAACTATCCTCGATACACTTGAGGATCTCCGTGACAGCGTAAATTATGTACTCACCTCAAACGGATATGAAGAGCGTAGCCTTGAGGAGATCAGGAGTTTTGTGGGCAACGGAATTCGCAGTCTTATGACACTTTCGGTTCCGGGTGGGGAAGAAAACCCAAAATTTGAGGAGCTGTTTGCTTCTTTCAGAGAGCACTACAGCGCAAATTGCAGGATAAAAACCCATCCATACGAGGGCATAGGCCGTGTTCTTGACACGCTTAAGGAAAAAGGAATAAAAATGGCTGTTGTTTCAAATAAAATAGACAGTGCGGTTTCAGAGCTTGTTCGAGATTTTTATCCTCAAATGGATTATTCGCTTGGTGAAACAGAGGGGCTTAGAAAGAAGCCTGCACCGGATATGGTTGAAAAGGCTATTTTGGAGCTTGGCATAAGCAAAAGTGAAACTCTTTTTGTGGGGGATGCGGAAACCGATGTTCTTACGGCGAAGAACGCAGGCCTTGATATGATAGCGGTACTGTGGGGCTTCAGAACAAAGGAGGAGCTTTTGCCACACGGAGCTTCTTTGTTTGCCGAGACTACAGATGAGCTTATTTCAATGATATTAGCTTAATTTTCGAGGTTCAGATATGAAATATTATAAATATGAAACACATTTACACACAGCTGAGGTCAGTGCTTGCG
The DNA here is from genome assembly GCA_045605745.1 of Eubacteriales bacterium. GTDB lineage: Bacteria > Bacillota > Clostridia > Oscillospirales > CAG-272 > SIG710. The sequence goes on along the minus strand of JAZUQN010000042.1, from coordinate 5,728 downwards.
CAAGGGCAAGAGCCGAGGAGCAGGTTTCCTTTTATGCAGAGCTTGGCTATTCGGGCATAATCGTTACCGATCATTTTCTAAATGGAAACACAACTGTCAAAAAGGAGGGACTTAGCTGGAAAGAGCAGATTGAAAGATTTTGCGAAGGATATTTAAGTGCCCTCGCGGCAGGTAAAAAGCTTGGAATTGATGTTTTTTTCGGCTGGGAATATACTTTTCTCGGCACGGATTTTCTCACCTACGGTCTCTCTCCAAGTTGGCTTCTTAATAATCCTCAAATAATGGATATGCTCCATTGGGATTATTGCAATTTTGTTCGTGACGAGGGCGGCATGATAATTCATGCTCACCCATTCAGAGAAGCAGGATATATCAAGGAAATAAGACTAATTCCAAGAAATGTTGACGGTGTTGAGATTCTCAATGCCAACAGAACAGACTTTGAAAACGGACAGGCCAAACAATATGCCGAGGCTTACGGACTTATTAAAACCGCAGGCACTGATAATCACATTGCTTATATGCAAAAAAAGCTTGCAGGCATTAAGACTAAAGAAAAAATAAACTCTATTCAGGAGTTTATCGACATAATAAAGCAAGGGAAATACAAGATTTTTAACGAAAGGATCAAATAATATGAAGCTGACAGAAAGATTTTTGAATTATGTGTCCTTTCCCACAATGTCGGTTGATGAATCAGACACTTGCCCGAGTACAGAAAAGCAGCTGGTGCTGGGAAAACATCTCACAAAGGAGCTGTTAGATCTCGGTCTTGAGGCTGAGCTTGATGAAAACGGATATGTTTACGGTTCTTTGCCCTCAAACTGCGGAGAAGACCATCCTGCCATTGCCTTTATTGCACATATGGATACCTCTTCCTCTGTTGCGGATAGCCCTGTGAAGGCGAGGATAATTGAATATAAGGGCGGAGACATAGTTTTAAACGAAGAAGAAAATATTATGAGAGCCGCCCCCGGCGATTGCTTTATTGGAAAGCATCTTATAGTTACAGACGGAAAGACGCTTCTCGGGGCTGACGATAAGGCAGGAATTGCGGAGATTATCGATGCCATCAGCCGTCTTATCCGAAGCGGCGAGGAGCATGGAGATATAAAGGTGTGTTTTACGCCGGATGAGGAGATTGGCAGAGGAGCTGACAGGCTTGATCTGGTGCGTCTTGGTGCTGACTATGGCTACACACTTGACGGCGGAAAGCTTGGCGGCATAGAATATGAAAACTTTAATGCCGCAAGTGCGTTTGTTAAAATAAAGGGATTCTCTGTTCATCCCGGTGCCGCCAAGGATAAGATGAAAAATGCTTCACTTATTGCCCTTGAATATGCTTCTCTTCTGCCGGAGGACGAGGTTCCCGAGAGGACAAGCGGCTATGAAGGCTTTTATCATCTCACCGATATGGAGGGAAGCATTGAGGAAGCGGAGCTTGACTATATCATTCGTGACCACGATATGAAAAAATTTGAAGAAAAGAAACAGACAATGCTTCTTGCCGCCGAAAAGATCAACCAAAAATATGGCAAGGACACTTGCAGTGTCGAGATAATTGACTCATATTTTAATATGAGAGAGGTTATTGAAAAATATCCTTATGTTCTCAGGCGAGCTGAGGAGGCAATGAGAGAAGAGGGCGTTGAGCCTTGGAACGAGCCTATTCGAGGCGGCACAGACGGCGCAAGGCTTTCTTTTATGGGCTTGCCCTGCCCCAATCTCTGCACGGGCGGATATGATTTTCATTCAAGAAGCGAATTTGCGGTTGTTGAAGAGATGGAAAAATGTGCTGACATTGCACTTCGTCTTATGAAAAACACCGCAAAATATGAGAAATAATATGGCGAAAAAAGAGCTTGGTGGTGGCGCACTTCTTGCGCCTGTGCCGCCCGTTATGGTAAGCTGCGGCAACGCTGAAGGCGGCGAAACAAATATTATAACCATCGGATGGACGGGCATAATCAACACAAAGCCACCCAAAACATATATTTCGGTGCGCCCGAGCAGACACTCGTATAACTTAATAAAGGAAAGCGGCGAATTCGTTATCAATCTCACAAGCGAGGAAATGGTGAAAAGCGCTGATTATTGCGGTATCTATACCGGCAAAAAGGTTGATAAATTTGAAAAATGTAAGCTAACAAGAGAAAAATCCAGCGTGGTTTCCTGTCCATCTATCGGCGAAAGCCCAATGTCCATCGAATGTCGGGTAACTCAAATTATACCAATGGAAAGCCACGATATGTTTTTGGCAGACATTGTTGCAATAAGAGCGGCAGAGGAGCTTTTTGATGAAAATGGCAAGCTTTGTCTTGAAAAAGCAAAATTAACCGCGTTTGCACACGGAGAATACTTTGCCCTTGGCAAAAAGCTTGGGTATTTTGGATTTTCAACTAAAAAAAGCGGCTCAAAAAAGCACAGAAGAAAAAACGGAAAGACAAGAAAACAAACTAAAGATGACTGAGATATTGTTTGAAAATAAAAATGTTATAGCCTGTGTTAAACCCCATGGCGTTCTTTCGCAAAACGAAAAAAACGGTGTGGGAGACATCACAATGCTTTCTCTTGTTTCCGAACATATCGGTTCTGAGGCAGACCTTGTTCACAGGCTTGACCGCCCCACCGGGGGTATTATGATCTTTTCTAAAAACAAGAAGGCTTCAGGGCAGCTCTCTCAATGCCTTGCGGACAAAACTAAATGCATAAAGGAATATCTCGCTGTGGTCAGCGGTGCGCCAAAGGAGGAGAAAGGCGAATTTCGTGATTTCCTTTTTAAGGATGCAAAAAAAGGAAAGAGCTTTGTGGTTGATAGTGCGAGAAAAGGCGCAAAGGAGGCGGTGCTTTCATATGAGGTGCTGGCAAGTGCAGAGGGTGAGCACGGAAGGCTCTCTCTTATTAAGATCAGACTTGGAACAGGAAGGACCCATCAGATAAGAGTCCAGTTTTCCTCAAGGGGAATGCCTGTTGTTGGGGACGGAAAATACGGAAGCCGTGAGAGAATGAGGGGAGAGCCAAATGATTTCGGCATTTCTCCAAAGGATATGATCGCACTTTATTCCTATAGACTTTTGATTTCTGAGAGTGGTGTGGCAGAGCTTGATATACGCCATTTGCCAAGCGCAGATTATTATCCATTCTCCTTGTTTAATGAATTTCTAAACTAAAATACCAAAAGCCGATATGGAATCAAATCCATATCGGCTTTTTTGCCCATTAGCAGCTCCCTGTCGACACTTTTTCTTTTCGGTTGATTTCTCGGAGTTTTTTAACAAATTGTAAAAACTGAAGCGACCTTATTGACACGCAAATTGTAATATGATATCATTTTGATATCACTTGTGGGAGGAAGTCTATGAAGAAAATAATAGAAATCAGTAACCTTTCAAAAAGCTTTGGTGATATTAAAGCTGTTGACAATATTTCCTTTTCGGTTAATGAGGGTGAGCTCTTCGCCTTTCTCGGAGTTAATGGCGCAGGAAAAAGCACAACAATATCGATAATCTGCGGAGCGCTGGCTTCGGATAGCGGAAGCATTAGCATTGACGGCATAGATATTATTAAGGATCCCGACAGCGTTAAAAGCTTAATTGGCGTGGTTTTTCAAAGCTCCGTGCTTGACAAATCTCTCTCTGTTAAGGATAATCTAAAATGCAGGGCGGCACTCTATGGAATTTTCGGCAAGCACTTTGATAAAAGGCTGGGAGAGATTTGCCGGCTTCTTGATATTTCCAAGCTTTTAGCCAGACCTCTTGGCAAGCTTTCGGGGGGGCAGAGAAGAAAGGTCGATATTGCGAGAGCACTTCTCCACCGTCCAAGGCTTCTGATACTTGATGAGCCAACAACCGGACTTGATCCGCAAACAAGAAAGAATGTTTGGCTTGCCATTGAAAAGCTGAGATCAGAGGAGAAAATGACGGTTTTTCTCACTACCCATTATATGGAGGAGGCGGCAGATGCGGATCATGTGGTGATCCTTGAGAGTGGCAGAATAGTGGCAGAGGGCTCGCCTCTTGAACTGAAAAACAAATATACCGGAGATTTTATAACGATTTATGGCATAACAAAAGAGGATGCTCGGAGCTTGCATCTTCCCTTTGAGGAGATTGGAGAGGGCTTCAGAATAGAGGTTCCGAGCACGAAAAAGGCCACGGAGCTTATAATTGCAAATCCGGGTTTGTTTTCTGATTATGAAATAATCAAGGGAAAAATGGATGACGTGTTCCTTTCTGTTACGGGGCGCACATCGGGCGAATCAAAAAATGAAAAAGGAGAGGAAAGATGAATACATTTTTAGCTTTAACGAGAAGAAATACAAAGCTGTTTTTCAGAGATAAAGGACTTTTTCTCACCTCTCTTATAACACCTATAATACTTCTTGTGCTCTATATATCCTTTCTTGGAAATGTTTACCGTGATTCTATTCTGACGGGTATTCCCGAGGGCTTTAAGCTACCGGAGCGTTTGCTTGGCGGACTTGTTGGTTCTCAGCTTCTGTCATCACTGCTTGCTGTCAGCTGCGTTACCGTTTCCTTTTGCTCGAATATGCTGATGGTTCAGGATAAGGTCAGCGGAGCTCGAATTGATTTTGGCGTAACCCCTCTTAAAAGCCACCTGCTTTGTGCAAGCTATTATTTTACAACTCTTATATCCTCGCTTATCATCTGCTTTGTTGCCGCGGCTGCAGGTTTCTTATATCTTGGCAGTGTGGGCTGGTATCTCTCGTTTTCTGATATTCTGTGCATTTTTGCGGATATCTTTCTTCTTGTTATGTTTGGCACGGCACTTTCGTCGATAATTAACCTGTTTCTTTCCTCGCAGGGGCAGATCTCGGTTGTTGGTACGATCATAAGCTCTGGATACGGCTTTATTTGCGGTGCTTATATGCCTATCTCTCAGTTTGGAGAAGGACTCAGGCGGCTTATAACTTATCTCCCCGGCACATATGCTACCTCTCTTATGCGTAACCACACAATGAATGGGGCAATTTCACGCCTCTCGGAGCTTGGCTTGCCGGAGGAGGCTATAACGGGGCTTAGAGATGCCTTTGACTGCAATATTTATTTTGAAGGCAACCCTGTTCAAACTGAAGCAATGTATATAATTCTTTCCGGTGCAACCCTTCTGCTTATAGCGATTTATATTTTCCTTGCGTATATCACGGGGAAAAGAAATAAACATAATTAAAAGTTATAAAAACTATTGACAAAAACCGACAATTGTGCTATCATATTTGGGCGTGATCAAAAAAGGTGATCACGCCTAATTTTTGTTATAAGGAAGTGGACTTTTGAACACATTATTATCGGTCTCCATAGCTCTTCTTGCAGGGCTTATCATGACAAGGTTTTTTAAGCCTTTAAAGCTTCCGTCTGTAACGGCTTATCTGATTGCAGGCGTGCTTGTTGGCCCATATTGCCTCGGTGCCCTTGGCATTGGCGGACTTGGCTTTGATTCGCACGAGGCTATAGAGCATCTCGGCATTATATCCGATGTTGCCCTTGGCTTTATCGCCTTTTCTATCGGCAATGAGTTTAGACTTGATGACCTTAAAAAAACGGGTAAGCAGGCCTTTGCCATCGGAGTGATCCAGGCTCTTGTTGCAACCCTCTTTGTTGACCTTGCTTTGCTTGGCGTATATTATCTTATGCCCGGCAAGATCACCATTCCTCAGCTTCTAACGCTTGGCGCCATTGCAACCGCAACAGCACCTGCCGCAACTCTT
>JAZUQN010000041.1:0-2907 GCA_045605745.1 Eubacteriales bacterium | reverse complement strand
GCCCATTCGTTCTGCATGATACCAAGGAAATTGACCATCTGATTGCAAAGAGTTGCGAGATGCTTTGCCGGTGCGGAGGTTATCTTGCCGGTTACACCGCCAAGCCCCTCTTTTATAAGCTGGCGAAGCGACCAACCTGCACAGTAACCTGTTAGCATCGAAAGGTCATGAATATGGATATCAGCATTTCTATGAGCGTTTGCTATCTCGTCATCATAAATCTCTGAAAGCCAATAGTTAGCAGTGATAGCGCCGGAGTTTGAAAGGATAAGACCGCCAACAGAATAAGTAACGGTTGAGTTTTCCTTAACTCTCCAGTCTGCAACATTAACATATTTATCAACTATATCCTTATAGTCAAGGATAGTTGACTTCATATTTCTCATTTTTTCGCGCTGACGGCGATAAAGGATATAAGCCTTTGCTACATCAGCATATCCTGCCTGAACAAGCACAGACTCAACGCTATCCTGAATATCCTCAACAGAAATAAGACCGTCTTTTATCTTATCACCAAAATCAGCAGTGACCTTGAGTGCAAGAAAATCGATAACATTTTGATTATAATCCTTTTCAAGGGCTTCAAACGCCTGAAGAATGGCCCCGCTAATTTTTCCAAGGTCAAAATCTACAACCTTGTTGTCTCTTTTTAAAACTCTATACATTGCTTCCTCCAAAATTTTCGTCATTGCCATGATTATACCATATCTTGTATTCCGTGTCAATTGGCAAACTTTCACAGATTATTCGACAAAATTTTGTGCACAACTACATTTAGTGCCATCTGTAGTCGTGCACAACTATATATTGTGTTGTATAATTATACGCCTCTAAGTTCAGCCAATGGAACATATTTCCTTGCAATTTCAAGATATTGTTTCATAACATCAAGCTCGGCACCATGCATATCACTGCATATAAGATCTCCTGAATCCACAAAATTTTGAAGATACCAGTGGTTCGAGCCGCTTATCCATTGCCCCATCTCTTCTATATCGGAAGGATCATGAAATTCACGGACTATAGTGGTTCTGAATTCATAAGGTACATCCGAGGCTTTAAGAAGCTCTATGCTTTCGCTGATTCTCTCGACATCATATCCTAATCTTCCAACCGTCTCTGCATATTTATTCGGGGAATTTTTTATATCCATTGCAACATAGTCGCAAAGATTATTTTCGATAAGAAAAGCCAGCTTTTCCGGAAAGCTTCCGTTTGTGTCCAATTTGATTTTATATCCAAGCTCTCTGACCTTGCCGATAAATTCACAAATATCCTTTTGAAGAAGCGGCTCGCCACCGCTTATAGCAACGCCATCAAGAATACCAACTCTCTTTTTTAAGTATTCAAGAATTTCATCCTCTGAATATTTTTCGGCTGTCCCTCCAAGTACAAGCGAAGCATTGTGGCAAAAAGGACATCTGAAATTACAGCCTCCCGTAAAAACCGTACAGGCAACTTTGCCTGGAAAATCAAGAAGCGTTAGCTTTTGAAAACCGTTAATAACCATCAGAATGCCCAGTTTCCGTCTTTAAATATCTGAACCTTTTTGCCATCGCGTGTATACGCAACAATGGAAAGATCCTCGCTACCGATCATGAAGTCTTCATGCATTATAGAATCGTTAAGACCCATTTCATAGCACTGCTCCATCGTGTATTTATCATAGTCCTTTATACATTCGGTAAATCCGCGTCCAAGAGCAAGATGGCAGGAAGCGTTTTCATCAAAAAGAGTGTTCATAAATGTCAGACCAAGATTGTTAATAGGCGAATCATAAGCAATCAGCGCACATTCACCGGGATAAGCAGCCCCCTTATCCATGCTAATAAGCTTTTTAAGAAGCTCCTCATTCTTTTCAGCCTTGACCTCAACCGCTTTTCCTTTTTCAAATCTGATGCTAAAGTTTTCTATGAGCTGACCGTTATATGAAAGAGGCTTTGAAGAATAAACAATGCCCTCCGCTGTGTCCTTATGAGGAGAAGTAAAAACTTCTTCAGAGGGAATATTGGGATTATAATAATCACCACCAAGAGTATATTCTCCACCACCTGCAAATTTACTCTCGGGCATAAGTCCAACCGTGAAATCGGTACCGGTTGAAGACTTATATCGGAGCTTTTCGATATCAAGGCTATTGAGATAATCGCAACGCTTTGCAAGATCAATATTATGCTGTTTCCATGCCGCAATCGGATCTTCCATAGCTCTTGAAGCCACAAGTATCGCCTCCCAAAGCTTCTCCATTGCTACGCCGACCCTCTCACCCGGAAATAGCTTTTTAGCCCATTTTGCGCCCGGAACTGCAGCAATGCACCATTGATATTTATTATCCATTTTATCTCTGAATGGCTTGATAACTCTCCTCTTTGAAGCCATTGCTGCGCCATACTTTTCCTGATCGATACCGTCAAGCCCGTCCGGGTCCTCTGAAATAAGATAAATTCTTGCAGGAAGTGTGTCAACCTGATGCTGGAGCTTCGCCTTTTGCCATTTTTCAACCTTAGAAAGAGATTCCTTTGTTTCATATTTAACAGCGAGCTTTGTAAGCGGCTGATAATCAAAATCAACCGTAACCTTACCTGCACCGGCCTTATAGCACTCTTCGACAACCATGTAAACAAATTCGGGCTGATCAAGCTCTGCAACAATAATTACATCTTGACCTTTTCTAACATTAATTCCCATAGTTGCAATGAGCTTTGCATAATTTTTTAAAACCGTCTTTTTCATATCAAACTCCAAAATATTCCATAATTTTATTTTTGGAAGCATTTATGCTTCCTTGGATCATTTCGCTGTTTCCGCCTCCCTTTGCACCAAGAGCTGTTCTTATTGAGACAGCAAATTCTCTAAGATCAACTGTTTGGCTGGCTGCTGTAAAAATATATCCTTTTTCATCATTGC
>JAZUQN010000040.1:0-6280 GCA_045605745.1 Eubacteriales bacterium | reverse complement strand
CCGAATCAGCATCTACAAGATATAAAATGAAAATCAGAATTATACCCCAAAAGGCATAATCCGTTTTTAAATTTTCAGCAATAAAAGCAGCAGAAAGCGGCGGCAAAACGAAAAGTATTCGAAGCTTTTTATCACTGTTTTTTACACACATATCTGCAAAAATAAGTGATAAGAGTGCAAAAAGAAGCGTATACATCACATTTAATCCCGGATATGTATGGCTTCTGTGAAAGCAAAGATCATATGGGACTTCTGAAATAATCGCAGCAATCAAAAGTCTCGCGGCATATCTGATGTGATTTTTTGTATGCTTAAATCCTTCTGCAATCAAGAAAGCGAAAATCGGAAAGGAGGCTCTGCCAACAATTCTGAATATATCAGCAATTTCACCGTTGCCAAAATTATACATCTGCATAAGATAACCAATGTGGTCAAACAGCATTGTTATGCAGGCAATTAATTTCAAAACCGAGGAGCTCATTTTTCAACAAATGATATTTGGTTATCTTTTGAAACATCGACTATGGCAAGAGAGTGAAGCTCAGTGCCCGTGGAGCGAATCAAATCGCCACCCTTTTGAAAAGCCTTCTCGATACAAATGCCAACTCCCGAAGTTTTAGCACCAGCTTCCTCGATAATTCTCATAAGACCCATCACAGCCTCTCCATTTGCAAGAAAATCATCGATTATAAGTATTCTGTCTCCTTTAGTGAGGTATTTTTTATCAACCCTAATCGTGTAATCCTTATTTTTTGTATATGAATGAACGTCGGTTGAAAAAACATCTCCACTGAGATTGAGAGATTCTGATTTTTTTGCAAAAACAACAGGAACATTATTAAAATATTGTGCAACGATGCAGGCAATTCCAATGCCGGATGCTTCTATAGTCAATATCTTATTTATTTCTTTTACGCTAAACAGATTTGCAAATTCTTTTCCTATCTCTTGCATAATCGTAACATCGATTTGATGGTTTAAAAAGCTATCAACCTTGAGAATCCCTCCGTGTCGAAGCTCACCGCACTCAAGTATTTTTTCTTCTAACAATTTCATGGCTGAAACCTCCAAATTTGGATATTTGTACTTAGGATTATACCACAAAAATTGTGTCAAGTAAATAGAAAATGTTAAAATATAAAAAAAGAGATTGATTATCTGAGAAAAATATGTTATTATAATAAATGTAGATATAGAATGTCATAAAGTCTGCATTGGGGGATGTTATAATGTCTGATAACAAAAATGTTTTTTTCAGAAGCTCGATTAAAGGTTATAATAAATCTGATGTCAATGAATATCTGATTCGTATGTCAAATGAATTTTCAGTGAAAGAGGAGAGCATAAGAGAGAGAGCCGAGATGGCAGAGAAGGAGGCTCTTGATTATCAGGAAAAAATTGCTTCACTTGAAAGTTCTCTCGATGATATAAAAAAAAGATTTGATGACACCCTTAGAGATTTTGAAAACATCAAATCTGAAAATGAAGCTTTAAAAAATGCATCGTTTGATATTGAGAAAAGCGAAGAATCTACTGAAAAAGACAGAAAAATTGCAGAGCAGGATGCTGTGATAGCAAAGCAATTTGAAGAAATAGATACTTTAAGAGATAAATTACAGAAAGCGTCCGAAAGAATCAATGAAGCAGAAGCTGAGTTAGAAAAAAATGACGAGCTTGTGCGCAAGGCTAAACTCTATGATAAAACAAGCGCAAATATTGGTGATGCTATAATTGCTGCTAAAAAAACGGCTGAGGAAATAGTTTCATCAGCAAAAGAAGAAGCAAGACAGCTTACCGTCAAGGCAGAAAAAGAGTTGCTCGAAAAAAGAAGAGCTATTGAAGAAAGCTCAGCGCGAGCATTTGAAGGTATATTCAGCAAGCTGAATTCTGCAGCAATTGAAAACCGCAAGGAGGTTGCAGGGGCTTCTGCTTATGCGGCCCAAATATTTGAAAAAGCGGTTTCCGATATCCAAGCCCGTAACGAAACGGTTAACTCAAGACTCAAGAACTACGAGGAAAACCTTTGGAAAAGCATTAGAGGAGATCTTGAATCGGTGAATATGGAGAAAAAAGATGCTCAACGATCTTCTATAAAAAAATCCGGTACAGAGCAAATTAAAAAGATTAAAAAATAAATTGGAGATTTACTCCCGACATTTTCGGGAGTAAATATGTTTTAAAATGAATATTGGTGAAAAAATCAAAAATCTTCGAACCTCCAAGCTGATGACTCAAAAGGAGCTTTCCGGTGACGAGATAACAAGAAATATGTTGAGCAAAATCGAAAATGGATCTGCGATTCCTTCGCTCAAAACTCTCATCTATCTCGCAAACCGTCTTGGAGTTCCCGTTGGATATCTTGTGGCTGACGAAGAAACAAACGAGGGCTTTTATAAAAAATATACAAATTATCCAAATATCATCAAGGCTTATAAGAGTAATGAATGGGAGATCTGCAGAGACTTGTGTCTTGATTGCGTTTCGGATTGCAAGGACAATGATATTACATATATACTTGCTCAATCGTCATTACATCTTGGAGCTTCGCTGTTTGAATCCGGAAATTTACGAGCTGCATCAAAAATGTTTGAAGATGCTCTTGAATATTCAGATAAGACAGCTTTTGATGTTGGCGGCATTATTTCTGCCGTTGGGGCTTATGCAGAGATAATATCTAAAATATCTCCCTCTCTTATTCTTGATTCCACAGCTTTGTGCTGCAACAGCGAAACACGTTGCTGCAGCGACATTTGCAAATTTGCTGATTATCTTTCAAAAAGCGGTGACAACGCTAAGCTACCGGAAGAAAAAGATTGGAAAAACCCTTGTTATTTCTATGCCCTGAACGCAAAGAGCTTAATGAAAAACAGAAATTTTACGGCTGCAATAGCACTGCTTTCGCATATTTGCGAAGATGATTCTCTGCCAAGACCGATTATGTATCTTGTTTTGGATGATTATGAAAAATGCTGTAAAGAAACAGAAGATTATAAGGATGCTTATGAGATCTCACAAATCAAAATTCAACTTTTTGAAAAGCTGCTTGCTGATATTTAATTTAGCTTTTATCCTTGTTTCCTGCGATGTTCCGGACAAACTTACATATGATGCCGAAGAGGCCGACATCTTTGAGCTTAGAACTGTAACAACAGAATATTGTTACAGTGAGGTGGTCTATTTTACCGAAGGTGGAAGCGTGTGGCATAGAAAGAAGGATTGCTCATTTTTGAAAAACTCAAACGATATACTATCAGGAACAGAAAATGATGCATTAATAGCCGGCAAAGAAAAGCCTTGCTCGAGGTGCAGTAAATAAAAAAGGCTGCTGATGCAGCCTTTTTAACTCGAATAATCTTCAAATAGCGCAATAAATTTGTTTGAATCTTTTACCTCTATCCCATCAAGTAGCTTTTTTCTGTCTGTCTCGGGGAGTGTCTTGACCGCCACATTTATTGTTCCCAGCAAATGCTTTCTTTCACTGTCGAATATTCCGATAACACCATCGTGCTGCAATAGCACAACGAAGCAGTTTTTCTCGTCTTCAAGTCTTGTCAACCGTATCTTGATATCAGATAATTGATTTGATGTGCTTGCACTTAGTCTGTTAAATTTCATGGTGTTTTCGAGAGAAAATGATATCGAAAACACTGCAAGAAAAACTACGATTACAAAAATACTCCCAACAATAATTTTTTTCATATACTTTACCTTTTTATCAGAAATTTATGTTGATGTGTTTATTATTACCGCTTAGTTCATAATATATTCAAAAAAATGGTGTATAATATTACCATGATTTAGTTTAAATTCTCCCGAAAGGAGCGATGCTTTTTGAAAAAAAGAGAGAAAATCGTTTTAAATAACGCAAAAAAAAGAAAAAAGAGAAGCCTAGTGGGTAGAATACTTGTTTTTATTCTCAATTCTATTCTCACTGTTATGCTGGTTGGCATCATTACCGGAATTATTGTTGGCAGTGCTTTTGCTATTTATGTTAAAAACAACGTAGATATTGCGGTTGATGAATCAAAATTCGAGCTTAACTCAACTAATACAACAACAAAGCTCTATTACTATGATTATACAGATAGAGAAAACCGCGTTGGAAACGCAATCGAAATAGAAGATGCGAGACTATATGGTGGATCTAACAGTATTTTTGTCCCCTTTTCTCAAATTCCCAAAGATCTTATTAATGCGTTTGTTGCAATTGAAGATCAGCGCTTTTGGGATCATAAGGGCGTGGATTGGTATAGAACTATAGGTGCTGGAGCCAACTTTTTTCTTGGATTTCAAGAGGAATTTGGTGCCTCAACAATCACCCAACAGCTAATTAAAAATATAACCGGTGAAGATGATTATAAGATCCAACGCAAGATACAGGAGATTTTCTGGGCCCTTGATCTTGAAAGTAAAAAATCAAAAGAGGACATTTTAACCTTATATTTAAATGTAATCAATCTTTCGCAAAATTGCTATGGGGTTCAGGCGGCGGCAAATACTTATTTCAGCAAGGATGTAAGCGAACTCACTCTTCTTGAATGTGCTTGCATTGCCGCAATAACAAATAACCCTTCATATTACAACCCAATAAGATTTCCTGAGCATAACAAAGAGCGCCGACAGACAATTTTATGGACGATGTATCAGCAAGAGATGATAAGCGAGGAAACGATGAACGAGCTTTACGATGCGGAGCCGGTTTTCAAGCTTTCTCAAAGCAGCTCTGGAAGCAACTCAATAAATTCTTGGTATACTGATATGGTCATCAATGATGTTGTTGACGATCTTATGAAGCTTGGCTATACATCTCAAGCGGCCAATCTTCTCGTTTATTCGGGTGGCTTGAAAATATATACCTGCATGGATCCCGAAATCCAAGACGTTCTTGAAGAGATCTATACAAGTGATGAGTATTTTCCCGAGCACACAAGCGGTATGCCTGCTCAATCTTCGATGATAATAATCGATCCTTCAACAGGTGATATACTTGGTGTTGCGGGTGCAAAAGGTGAGAAAAAGGGTAACCGTATTCAAAATTTCGCAACAGATACGGTTAGACCTGCAGGCTCTTCTATTAAGCCCGTAGCTGTTTATGGCCCTGCGCTTGAGCTTGGACTTATAAACTATGCAACTGTTTATGATGATACACCGGTAAATTACGGAACCGACAATGCCTCGCCTTGGCCTCACAATTTGCCTAATGTATTTGGAGGTCTGACAAATATAAACAGTGCTATTGAACGATCCGTAAATACAATAGCTGTTAAAGTTCTTGAGGATCTTACGCCAAGAACCTCATTTGATTTTTGTCACGACAAGCTCGGCATGACAAGCCTTATTGAGCTTTTGGAGCTATCCAACGGCACAAGACTAACCGATATTGACTATGCCGCACTTGCGCTTGGACAGATGAACTACGGTGTAACAGTGCGTGAAATAACTGCAGCCTATACAGCATTTGCAAACAACGGAGTTTTCAATAACGCACGCTCATATTTGAAGGTCACAACGGCTGATGGGGATGTGCTTCTGTCAAATGAGGACCCCGGAAACATCGTTTATAGCGAAGAAAATGCAGCTATAATGACACAAATGCTGAAAAATGTTGTAAACAACGGTACAGCTAAGGCAATAACTCTGAGAAAAACTGTTGATTGCGCCGGGAAGACAGGTACCACCAGCAATGACTATGACCGTTGGTTTATTGGTTATACACCGTATTTCATTGGTGGGGTTTGGTATGGATATGAATATCCAAAATCTCTCTCCAGCCTGAAATCAAATCCCTGTGTTTCCATTTGGGATAACGTTATGATAAAGCTGCACGAAAAATATATTGATGATGCGGCAAGCGGCAGTGAGAAGCTTAAGACCTTTGAAACCCCCGGAACTGTTGTCAAAGCAACATTTTGCAAGGACTCCGGAAAGCTTATGACTGATGCTTGCAGAGCAGACCCAAGAGGTAATCGAGCAGAAACCGGCTATTTTGCTTCCGGAACACAGCCGAATTCATATTGCACTACCCATGTTCTCGTAAATTATGATACCGCAACCGGTGCAGTTGCGAGCGCAAGCTGCCCGAGAGAAAATGTTAAACAGATTGGGCTAATAGAAGTTACTGACAGAAGCTTCCCGATGCAAATGACCATCACCGATGCGCAATATGTATATAGAGATCTTCCATACAATGTTGAGCCTGCCGGGTGGTGGGGCGATCCATTTTTTAAGAATACCATTCCCGAAGGCGTTTTTGTTGGAATTTCAAATGCAAGCACACAAT
>JAZUQN010000039.1:0-5588 GCA_045605745.1 Eubacteriales bacterium | reverse complement strand
CGTTCAAGACCTATGAAGGAGCTGCTGTGGCAATATTATTTCTATATCGAAATCGAGGGAAATATCCACACAGAAGAAGGAAAAGAAATGCTGAGAGGGCTTGAAGCCTGCTGTGACAGACTAAAGCCTGCCGGAACATTTACAAAACAGGAGCAGAATTAATATGAATTTGCACGTTAATCTTGCCGAAAAAGGTTATGATATTATTATAGAGCATGGAATCCTTGACAGAGCAAAGGAACATCTTTCTTTAAATCGAAAGGTGCTTATAGTTACAGACTCCGGAGTTCCGAAGGAATATGCCGAAGAGGTCGCAAAGCAATGCGCAGAGCCTTTTATTGTAACAGTGCCGCAAGGCGAGGAAAGCAAATCCTTTGCCATGCTCGAAACGCTTTGCAGAAAAATGCTGAAGGAAGGATTTACAAGAACAGACTGTGCCTTAGCCGTTGGCGGAGGAGTTGTTGGCGATCTCACAGGCTTTGCTGCTGCATCATTTATGCGCGGAATTGATTTTTATAATATTCCAACAACGCTCCTCTCACAGGTCGATTCTTCTGTCGGGGGCAAGGTTGCTATCAATCTTGATGATGTAAAAAACATCGTAGGAGCATTTTATCAGCCCAAAAAAGTTCTTATAGATCCACATGTGCTTTCAACACTTCCCCACCGTCAAATAAGCGCAGGTCTTGCAGAAGCACTCAAGATGTCACTGACATCAGATAAAGAGCTTTACGAAATTTTCAAGTTGGGAAAAGCAGAAGAGGATATCATAGAGGTTATACGTCGCTCTCTTCTCGTAAAGATAAGAGTAGTTGAAGAGGACGAAAAGGAAAGCGGCCTCAGAAAAATACTTAACTTTGGCCACACATTGGGACACGGAATAGAAGGTTCAAAGGGACTTCACGAGCTATATCACGGAGAGTGTGTTGCCCTTGGGATGATACCTATGTGCTCTGATGAGCTAAGACCTGAGCTGATTAAAATTTTAGAACAGCTTGGGCTCCCCATCTGTGTAGAAGGCGATATAGAAAAAATGCTTGACATCGCCACCCACGATAAAAAATGCGATGGTAACAGCATTTCGGTTATCTTTGTGGATGAACCGGGTAGCTTTGAAATAAGAAAAATGCAAACTGAGGCTTGGAAAAAACTTATGAGAGAAAGATTTACTCAATATATCAGATAAGAGGTAAAGATGAAAAATACATTTGGGCAAAGCGTGTCCTTTACGCTTTTCGGAGAAAGTCACGGAGAGGCGATCGGAATAGTTATCGACGGACTTGCCCCCGGCATTAAGGTTGATAAAGATTATATAAAGCTTCAGCTTGATCGCCGTCGCCCCGGTGGCAGAATTTCAACATCTCGAACCGAGATCGATGATTTTCGCATAGTGAGCGGAATTTTTAACGGCTATACAACTGGAACTCCAATATGCATCCTAATACCTAACGAGAATAAAAAAAGCGGCGATTATTCAAAGCTTGCCACAACGCCTCGTCCGGGTCATGCTGATTATACGGCCGAGTGCAAATATCACGGCTTTCAGGACTACAGAGGCGGCGGACACTTTTCAGGCAGGCTCACTGCTCCGATAGTAGCCGCTGGGGCAATTGCACAATCGGCATTAAAAGGAAAAGGAATATATGTGGGCACACATATTAAAGCTCTCGGGGGCAAAACCGACAGACCCTTTGATTTTGAAGATATAGAAAAGGATATTGATGCGCTTTCAAAAAGCAATTTTCCCGTGCTTGACCCTGATGCCAGTCAAATTATGAGAGAAGAAGCAGAAAAAGCAGCAGAGGATGGCGACAGTATTGGTGGAATTCTTGAAACTGTAATAACAGGTGTTCCTTCGGGAATTGGAGAGCCATGGTTTGACACTGTAGAAAGCGTGATTTCACATGCAATGTTCTCAATTCCCGCAGTTAAGGGAATTGAATTTGGAGAAGGCTTTGGGCTTGCCGATATGAGAGGAAGCGAAGCGAACGATGCCTTTATCACAAACGGCAAAAGCATTGCAACGAAAACAAATCACAATGGCGGAATAAACGGTGGAATAACAAACGGTATGCCAATTCTCTTCCGTCTTGCAATAAAGCCAACTCCATCTGTTTTCAAAGAGCAGGAAACCGTTGATCTTAGCAAAATGGAGAATACAAAGCTGGTGATAAGCGGAAGACATGACCCAACAATAGTACACAGAGCCGCATCGGTGGCAGATGCCGTCAGCGCAATGGTTATTTGCGATCTCCTTGCAGGCAGATTCGGCACAGACTATCTAAAATAAGAGGACGATATGAAATACGGATGTATCGGAGAGCATCTTGGGCACAGCTTT
Source organism: Eubacteriales bacterium (assembly GCA_045605745.1). Lineage (GTDB taxonomy): Bacteria > Bacillota > Clostridia > Oscillospirales > CAG-272 > SIG710. The sequence continues at coordinate 3,247 of JAZUQN010000039.1, read as the reverse complement.
TCAAAGGAGATACACAATGCCCTTGCCTCCTATGAATATGAAATTTGTGAAGTGGAAAGAAACAGCCTTGATTTATTTATGCAAAAGCATGATTTTTCCGCAATCAATGTAACCATTCCATATAAAGAAACGGTAATCCCCCATCTTGATCATATTTCAGATACCGCAAAAACCATCGGTGCCGTAAACACGATCGTAAATAAAAACGGCAAGCTATATGGCTACAATACGGATCATTATGGTATGACCGCACTTATAAAAAAGCTCGGACTTGAGCTTTCGGGGAAAAAGGTTGCAATTCTTGGCACAGGCGGAACATCAAAAACAGCCTGCGCAGTCTCCTTTGATCTTGGTGCGAGAGAGATACTTCGCATAAGCCGCACCGGCAAGGAAAATGCTGTCACATATGAAGAGCTTTATGCCCTTCACAGCGATACAGAGATAATAATAAACACAACCCCATGCGGAATGTTTCCGCATCCCGAAGGAATACCCGTCGATCTTGACAGGCTCCCTTCTCTCATAGGAATCGTTGATGCAGTATATAACCCACTCAGAACCCGTCTTGTTATTGAAGCAAAAAAGAGGGGGATAAAGGCTGAGGGTGGTCTTTATATGCTTGTGGCTCAGGCTGTCAGAGCATCCGAAATATTTTTAGACACCAAATATAGCGAAGCCGAAATTGAGAGAGTTTTCAGAGAGGTCCTCTCAAAAAAAGAAAACATCGTTCTCATCGGTATGCCTGCAAGCGGCAAAACCACAATTGGCACATTGCTTTCCGATATGCTTGGAAGAGAGCTTATCGACACCGATGCCGAGATCGTAAAGGATACCGGTACTCAAATTACAGAAATTTTTGATTCAGTTGAAGAAAAAGGGTTCAGGGAGATAGAAGAAAGGGTTATAAGAGAAAAAGTCCTTCCTTTCAGCAGTGCTGTCATATCAACAGGTGGCGGTGCTATTTTGAGGGACTCTAATATCGATGCACTTCGCCAAAACGGAAAGCTGTTTTTCCTTGACAGACCCCTTAGTCAGCTTATTCCAACAAGCGATAGGCCTTTGGCAAGCACGGCTCATGCCATAAAGAAACGCTATAATGAACGATACGAAAGATATTGCAGCGTTTGCGATATAAAAATCAATGCGGCTCTCCCCCCCGAGGAGATCGCAAAAATCATAATACAGGAGCATATGAAATGAAGCTTTATATAATCAATGGACCAAATCTCAATATGCTTGGGATAAGAGAGCCGGATCATTATGGAAAGACCACATATGACGAGCTTGTGAAAAAGATAAGGGCTCATTGCGAGGGAAAAAACATTGAAGCTGTGATATATCAGTCTAATCACGAGGGTGACCTTGTGGATAAGATACAGGAAGCGTATTTTGAGGGTGCAAGCGGTATAGTGATAAATCCGGGAGCCTATACTCACACGAGCATTGCGCTTCTTGATGCCGTTAAATCAACGTCATTGCCAACAATTGAGATACATATATCTGCCCTTGAAACAAGGGAGGCCTTCAGACAGATCAGCTTTATCAGAGAAGCGTGCCTTAAGACTATCACCGGAGAGGGCACCCTTGGCTATCTCCATGCAATAGATGATATATATAACTATCTCCAAAAGGAGACAATCGAATGACAGTTAAAATTGAAAAATCAACAGCTAAAGGCATCGTTACTGCACCTCCCTCAAAAAGCCTTGCGCACAGGCTTCTCATCTGCGCAGGAATGAGCGAAGGTGAGAGCGTAATCCATGGCATTTCGGAGAGCGAGGATGTTTCCGCAACACTCGATTGCCTAAAGGCTCTTGGTGCTGATTATGAAAGAATAGATGATGGTGAAACAATCAGAATAAAGGGTGTTGATTTCACAAAAGCTGTTCCTAAAAGCGAGCTTGCTTGCAGAGAGAGCGGAAGTACCCTTCGTTTCTTTATCCCACCTGCCCTACTATCCGGAAACACCGTTATGTTCAGAGGTAGCGAAACGCTTATGAAACGCCCAATGGAGGTTTATAAAAAGCTGTGCGACAGCAAAGGCCTCCTCTTCATTCAAGATGGCAACAGCATCGTTGCAAAAGGGCGTCTTAGTTCAGGCAATTACACTGTTGTTGGAAACATAAGCAGCCAGTTTATAAGCGGTCTTATTTTTGCTTTGCCACTTTGTGAGGGAGACAGCACCATAACCATAACACCCCCGATAGAAAGCAGATCGTATATTGACCTAACTCTATCAGCTCTTTCCACATTCGGAGTTGACGCACATTGGAAGGACGAGCACATAATATCAATAAAAGGCTCTCAGCGATACCGTGCCGCAGAGGCAACGGTTGAAGGAGATTATTCAAATGCGGCATTTCTCGACGCCCTTGGGGTTTTGGGAGGAGATGTCAAAACAGAGGGGCTAAAGGAAAACAGCCTCCAGGGAGACAGCGTTTATCCAAGATATTTTGAAATGATAAAAAAGGGGGCCCCTTCAATACACATAGGCGATTGCCCCGATCTTGGCCCCATTATGTTTGCCCTTGCTGCAGCTATGCACGGCGGAGTTTTCAGCGGTACACGCCGCCTGAAAATTAAAGAATCAGATAGAGCAAATGCAATGGCAACCGAGCTTCGCAAATTCGGAGTTTCGGTTACTGTTAATGATGACAGCGTAATAATATTCCCATCCGACTTTCATGGGCCAAAAGATCCTATATGTGGGCACAATGACCATCGTATAGTTATGTCTATGGCAGTGCTTCTAACACTTACAGGTGGCGAAATAGAAGGGGCAGAAGCTGTTACAAAGAGCTTCCCCGATTTTTTTCAAAAAATATCTTCTCTGGGAATAGGAGTTAAAGAAAGTGATACTTGATAAGAACACAAAAATACTTATAGTCGGTCTTGGAGTTATTGGCGGCGGCTATGCCAAAGCACTATCAAAAAAGGGATATAAAATCAAATGTATAACCCGAAAGCAATCTGACATAAACTATGCCCTTGAACACAAAATGGTAATTGGCGGAAGCCCATTTCCGGATACTAATCTTATAGAAGAAGCCGATCTCATTGTTGTTGCACTTTATCCGCAAGCATTTATCGATTGGGTTAGAGACTATCAGCAGTATATGCACCCGGGAGCGCTTTTAACAGATGTTACGGGTGTTAAGGGTGGGATAGTCAGAGAGGTTCAAGGCCTTCTGCGAAATGACCTTGAGTTTATCGCTGCCCATCCAATGGCAGGAAGAGAAAGAAGCGG
>JAZUQN010000038.1:0-9271 GCA_045605745.1 Eubacteriales bacterium | reverse complement strand
CTTTTGCGGCGAGTCTTGACGGTTTGCTTGCAAACGGCGGTGTTTAGCCGCCGAGGCAAACTCGCAGCGAGCTTGCTCGCTGACCTTTTGGGGCATGCCAAAGGAAGTGCCATGCGGCATGAGCAAAAAAGAAGAAATGATTATTTATCATAATCGTTTATCCGCTTTTCTTTGACACTAAAGGCCCAAAGAAAAGTCACGATGCGAGAAGTTTATCGGTTTTGTTAATAATTTTTCAAAATTGCTTGACGGAAATATTATGCTATGGTAAAATATGTTTAATTATGGTGGGGATGCACTTTGAACTGCCAAAATGAAATGGAGAACAAAATATGAAAACTAAAGAACAAATTATGAGGGTGCTGGAAAAAGCTTATGAAGACAGCAGATTTATGCTTCTCGGAGAACAGCTTATCGGCCCAAATGATCTGCCGAATGATATGTTCGGTCGTTTTAAGGAGGCAACCGATGGCAGAATGCCCGCCATTCTCGGTCTTGACCTTGCTTGCTATGGTCTTGATCTTATGAATGTGGGCGTTGGCTCGGAAAGATGGAACCTCATTCTCGATCAGGTTACAGAGTTTGCCGAGAAGGGCGGCATTGTTACAGCTTCCGTTCACTGGGCTAACCCTACATATAAGCCCGAATACGGCCCCAGATGTCGTGGACTTTTTGGGGATGGCACATCAAAATATTGGGATGAGCTTCTCACAGAGGGCTCTGATATCAATAAAATATGGAAAGAGGAACTTATCACAGACGGTAAGTTTTTAAAGGAGCTTTCGGATAGGGGAGTTACTGTTCTCTGGAGACCTCTTCATGAATCTAACGGCAGTTGGTTCTGGTTTACTGCAAAATCGGGCGGCTATAGCTCGAGTGGCGAATGGATGGATGCTGAATATCTGCGCCGCCTTTGGAGATACCTTTATAATCTCTATGTGAATGAAATGAATATTGAAAATCTTATATGGGTTTACGGGCCAAATATAGCAAATGAAAATGGTGGCGGAATAAAGAGTGCAATGTACTATTATCCCGGCGATGAATATGTTGATATTCTTGGCATCGACTGGTATACAAGCGGAGATTTTGACCGCATTATTACTTCTCATTCCTATGATAAAATCATGAGCCGTGGAAAGCCTTGCGCTATGACGGAATTTGGTCCTGCAGGTGATATTGCGATGAGAGAGGATCACGCAGCACAGGAAAAGGTATTTAACGCAGTGGATATGGTCAATGTATTTAAAAATATCACAAGGCGTGGCCTTAAAATGGCTTATGTTCTCACATGGCATGAGAATTATGGAGCAATTCACTCTCTTGGCAAGGGCAAGGAAGCACTTGATGACGGTTTCTTCTTTGACCTTGAAAAATTGAACACTCTTTATGAATAATTTAGGAGGCAGATTATGTATACAAAAAAGCAGGTTCTTGACATTCTCGGAAAGATATATGAAGACAGCAGAATGGTTATTTTCGGTGAGCAGTGCGGAACAAAGGTGTCTCCTGCAAAAACAATAGAAAGCTATATGGAATGCTCCGGGGGTCATAAGCCTGCCATCCTTGGCATCGACTTTTCCTGCTATGGCTTGAAGCTTCCGGAAACAGGTGAAGGAAGCGATGAGTGGAAAGCATATATAGACCAGCTCACCGAATATGCCGAGCAGGGCGGTATAATTACCGCCAGCGCCCATCTTGCAAATCCTTTATGGAAGGATGGGGACGGAGATAAATGCCGCGGAAAATTTGGCGGCGAAGAAATGTGGGAGGAGATGCTCACCGAGGGCACCGAGCTTAATAAAATTGTTAAGGAAGAGCTTGTTATAGACGGAAAGTTCCTTAAGGAGCTTGATGATAAGGGGATCCCCGTGCTATACCGCCCCTTGCACGAAGCAAACGGCGGATGGTTTTGGTTCTGCGCTCGCTCCCATGAGGATATGGATTGGATAGCCCCCGAATATTTGCGCCGCTTCTGGAGATATATTTATAATCTTTATGTAAACGAAATGGGAATAAAAAATCTCATTTGGGTATACGGCCCCAATGTTTCTCAGAATACCTCATGGGGAACAAGAGACGTGCTCTATTATTATCCGGGCGATGAATATTGCGATATTGTTGGCGTGGATTGGTATACGGCAGGCAATTATGAAATGAATTATCCCGGTCATTCATACGATAAACTGATGAGCTGCGGAAAGATCACCGTTGTTTCCGAGTTTGGTCCTGCCGGAGCTATGCGCCTGGGCACTTATAATTCTGAGGAGCAGGCTAAGGTCTTCAGCTCTGTTGATGCGGTTTCAACGATAAAGAACTGCATCAGAAGAGGTCTGAAAATTGCTTATGTGCTTACATGGGCAGGTTCTTACGGAGCGTTTAGAGGACTTGGCAAGGCTAAGGAAGCTCTTGACGACCCATTCTGCATAGATCTTGAAAGGCTCAACGCCCTTATGAAGGACAACGCATAATTGCATATTTCTATCACAAAATGTATTGATTTTTCGTTTTTCCAATGCTATCATTAGTTGTATTGCTATAGATAGGAGAAAACCAAAAATGTTTACTAAACAGCAAATTATAGACGTCCTTGCCGAGGCATATGAGGATAGCAGATATATACTTATGGGCGAGCAGCTCATGGGCGGATGCGATATGCCGGAGGATATGTTTGCAAGATATGAGAAAGCAACCGGGGGGAAAAGACCTGCTGTTCTTGGCATTGACCTTGCTTGCTATGGCTTTCATCTCCAAAATGTAGGTGAGGGAAGCGAAAAATGGTTCAGCATAATCGACCAGATAACAGATTTTGCAGACAAAGGCGGCATAGTAACCGCCTCCTCGCATTTTGCAAATCCCATTCCCGATCCAACAGCAAGAGCACTTTGCCGAGGTATTTTCGGGGGTGCTGAAACATGGGAGGAGATGCTCACCGAGGGTACGAAGCTTAATAAAATAATTAAGGAAGAGCTTATTCTTGACGGAAAATTTTTGTGTGAGCTCAAAAGACGGGGAGTAACCGTCCTTTGGCGTCCGCTTCATGAGGCAAACGGCAATTGGTTTTGGTTTTGTGCCCGTTCCACAAAGAAGATGGATTGGCTGCCGGGCGACTATCTTCGCCGCCTTTGGAAATATATCTACAAGCTTTATACAGAGGAAATGGGGCTTGACAATCTCATTTGGATATATTCTCCGAATGTTTCCCAAAACACAGAAAACGGTCCTCGCGATGTGTTTTATTATTATCCCGGCAATGAATATTGCGACATGGTTGGCGTTGACTGGTATACGGCCGATAAAAACGAGCTGAATTATCCGGGCCATTCATATGATAAAATAATGAGTCTTGGAAAAACCGCCGTGTTAGCTGAGGTTGGGCCTCGTCCACCTCTGCGATATTATGAGCTTGATGCCGAAAGGCAGGCAGAGATATTCAGCGCAGTGGATCTCACCAATATGCTGAAGGCTCAGATGAAAAAGGGGCTTAAGATCGCTTACGCCCTGACATGGCACTATGGCCGTTCTTCCATCTGTTCTCTTGGCAGAGCAGAGGAGGCAATGAAGGATCCTTTTTGTGTGGATCTTGAAAGGCTGAAATGTCTATATAAAGAATAAGAGGATATCAAAAATGTACACAAAAGAACAAATAATGAAGGTTCTCAAGCTGGCTTATGAGGACAGCAGGATTTTGCTTTTCGGAGAGCAGTGTGGTGGAAATCAGGATATGCCTGCGGATATGCTTAGCCGCTACAGCAAGGCAAGTGGGGGAAAATATCCTGCGGTTATGGGACTTGATCTTGCTTGTTATGGTCTTCAGCTTCCACAGGTTGGCGTGAACAGCGAAAAATGGAAGGCTTACATTGATCAGATAACAGATTTTGCAGAAAAAGGCGGTATAGTAACTGCCTCCTCCCACTTTGCAAATCCCATTCCCGATCCAACGGCAAGGGCACTTTGCAGAGGTAAATTTGGAGGTCTTGAGCCTTGGGAGCAGCTCCTAACCGAGGGAACAGAGCTTAACATAATATTTAAAGAGGAACTTCTTGTAGATGGTGAATTTTTACGTCAGCTTGGAGAGCGAGGAGTTACCGTTCTTTGGCGTCCACTGCATGAGGCAAACAGCGGTTCCTTTTGGTATTGCGGCAGAGCTCACGGTGAGCCGGGGCTCCTTTGGATGGACGGCGAATATCTGAAGAGACTTTGGCGGTACATATATAATCTTTATGTAAATGAGCTGGGGCTTACCAACCTTATTTGGGTTTATGCGCCAAACAACCACGGAAATTGGAATGGCGTTTGCGATGCACTTTATTATTACCCGGGTGATGAATATGTGGATATGGTTGGAATCGACTGGTATACAAGCAATAAAAATGAACTGATATTTCCTAACCATTCCTATGATAAGGTGATGAATTTAGGAATGCCTGCGGCACTCACTGAGTTTGGCCCCGGTAATGCTCTCAGAATGTCGGATTTTGATTCCCAAACCAAGACCTTTAACGCTCTTGATATGGTTGATGTTATGAAAGATATGATGCGCAGAGGTCTGAAGATCGCATATGTACTTACATGGACGGGCGGATGCGGCGCACTTTATTCTATCGGAAAGGCTGAGGAGGCTTTAAAGGATCCCTTCTGCATAGATCTTGAAAGATTGCAGAAGCTTTACTCGTGAAATTGGGATTTCCTTATTTTACAAAATTGTCTTAATTTTACATTGATTTAATTCTTAAAATTCGGTATACTGAAAAAGGCATAGTGGAAATGGGGCTCTGCCCCATTTCTGTTATATTTGGCGAAGAAAGGATGTAAAGCAATGAAATTTCCCAGAAATACAATTATTTGTTTTCTTGCGATGCTTGCATCTGCCGTACTGCTGCTTTCTGCAATAGGTGCTACAGATGCAAATTCCGAGGTCACATACCAAAGTCAGGGTTATGTATATAACTCCGAGGGCAAGGAAACAAACATAAAATGGACAATAAATACGGAATACGAAATGAATGTCTGTCGCTTTGAGATTGACAAAACGGCCACAGACAAGGTTCAGACAACCGTTGTTACTGCCTGCACCGCTGAAGGAAAGGGCATCGGCTGGAGCAATAATACGCTTGTTCCGTGGTATTATGGCGGAAATGTAAATAAAATGGTCTTTGGAGAGGGAATTACCGCTGCCGACAAGGGCGTTTATATGGTTATCTCCAAAATTAAGACAATTGAGGTTTCAAAGGATTTCAAAAAGACGGGATATGCAACCTTTGAAGCAAATGCAGGTCTTAATTGTTTTGTTGTAACGGGAAATGAGGCGGTTGCCGGACTTGCCGATTTTACACATATGGCAGAGCTTGGTTCATACTGCTTTGACGGTGCCAAATTTACTGATGTAATCTTTGGCGAAAACATAAAAAATATTCCAACAGAGTGCTTTAAGGCTAATAAATTTGCGGAAATAAATTTTCCCACAACTCTTGAAAGCATTTCAGACAGTGCGTTTATTAACACTGCAACTCTGAAAAAGATCACGGTTAATAACCCTAATATGAAAATTTCAAAGACAGCTTTTAACAACTGTGTTCAGCTCTTCACCATTGTTGGTTACAAGGGTTCAACCGCTGAAACCTATGCAGAAGAGGGTGGTTATGAATTTGTAGATATAACCACAGGAGAGGTTATTATCAAGGGAACGAGAGTTGTTGAAAAAGACCCGAATGAGATAATGGCTCAATATCCAAAAGACAAAGCGGATGCATCCGGACTTCTTGAGCATGAATATGAGGGTAAGATTATCGTTAACACCTATTGGGCTTATTTTAAGGATTCAAAGACCTTGGTGTTTATAAGCAACGGCACAGGCTATAATGAAACCGGAAACCAGACCTCCGGATCAAAGGATGCACAAAAGTATTCTGAATTTAAGTTTGAGGCTGAGCACATTATTGTTGGCCCCGGTATACATAAAATTTCAAATAAAGCCTTTGAGGGATTCACTGCACTGAAAACTCTTCAGTATAGCGGAAATCTTGAGCAGATAGATGCCTATGCAATGCATAATTGCAAATCACTCAGCGCTATATATAAGCTTGGCAAAAACGGTGAAGAGGGCGTGGCGGATCTTGCTTTTCTCGGAACTTATGCGGCAGGCATTATAAAAAACACATCTGTCGAAACTGTTAAAGTCAACCCCAAAATCACCTATGACAAGCTGAATCCCATAGCTTTTCTGGGCTGTAAAAACATTGTGGGTGCTGTAAACGACGATACGAAAACATTTGCCGCTGAAAACTATTATAATCTTATAAATGTTGAAGATCCCGAGGAGATATACGAAAACTATATGTATATCAACCCCGATGCGGTTGCTTGCGGTGCTTCCTCTTTTGCCTCATTTGATGAGGAAACAGGCACTCTTACCATTCTTGGTTCGGGTGCTCTTAATGATATTGTGAACTATTATGGCGGCGGTTCAAAGAAGCAGGCCTGGTTCTCATATAGAAAAAACATAAAAAAGCTGATCGTTGGACCGAAGATCACTTATATAGGAAAATATACATTCTGCCAGTGTGTGAATTTGCAAGAGGTGGAGCTTCCGACTACCCCTGTTGAAATTGGCGCAGGTGCATTTGAAAAATGCTACAATCTTAGAAGTATTTATGTCACGGGGAATGAGCCTGTTATTGGTACATATGATCTCAGAACTGTTCCAACCCTTGAGGCTTGGACCTTTGCCTATAACTACCTCTTGGTTAATCCCATTATCAGTGAAACGGCAGGCGAGATAGGATCATCAACCTTTGAGGATTGCATGAACATCGAGGCTGTTTACGGAGCTCCCGGCAGCTCTGCCGAGGCTTATGCTTTGGAAAAGGGCACAGGCTTTAAGGATATTTCTGCTGAAGCTCCTGTGGCAAAACTGGCAACTCCTCCCGAGATGAATCAGGATGAAAAGGAAAGAGCCGAAAGAAATGAGGGAGGTAAGGATGAGGAAACAGAGCCGGTCGAAACCGAGCTTTCAAAATATTGTATAATCATACATAACCCTCCGGAGGGTTATGTAAACGAAAGTGTAGAGAGCGGTGAGGGTAATATGAGCACAGCTCCGGCTGAAAATGATGGGGGCAGTGCTGTTCTTATCATCGCTTGTATTTCTGCGGCAGTTATAGCTGTTTTGGCAGTTGTGATAGTTTTTGTTTTAAAGGGCAGAAAGGAGAAAAAATAATGAAAAAACTGTTTTTAACATTTATTCTTTTGATGATTTCTCTGTCCCTTTTTGCCTGCGGCGAAAAAGCACCGGTTAATGCAGATGACGATAAAATCCCGGTAAGAGATGCTGTAACCGATGAGCATGGCAGGCAGGTGGTTTATACAACCTATATTGAGAATATTGGTGAATATACTATTGTGCGCTCCGATACAGCATCAAAACAAGTTAAAGATATGGCAACGGAGCTGCGCACAATCATAAGCGATTTCTGCGGCACTCAAATTAAGATAAACACAGATTACGGCTCAAAGAGCAAATATGAAATACTTATCGGCGGAGCAAACAGAACCGAGAGCCGAAACGCCATGAAGGGGCTTGGATATAATGACTATCTCATAAAGCTGGATGGCGATAAGATAGTTATTGCGGGCGGAAGTGAAAAATCTCTCCAAATAGCAATTGACGAATTTGTTAGCAACTTCATGTTCGATGGTATGGTTGTTGTGCCGGATGGGGATGGACTGCTCTATTCTCCGCCTTACAAGCTTGAGAAGATAAGCATTGATGGTGTTGACGCTTCAAGGTTCCAAATATATTCTGAAAACATCGATGCATCAAAGCTTCTTGCGAAAAATATTTCTGATGTTTATACAGGTCAGCAGGTATCGGTTGCAAAGGAGCTTGAAGAAGGAAAGTCATATATCATCCTTGAGCCAACCAGCATGGATTATGCTTCATATAAGGCTGAGATAATAGATGGGAATCTTTATGTTTCGGGCTCATATAAATCTTGCACGGATTTTCTTGATTACTATGTCAAAAAAGGCGAGACGAATGTAAATATTAAAGATAGCATCAAGGGCAAGCTGGATATTCCCACTTTTTATACCAAAGAGGAGCTTATGAAGGTTCTCGAAGCCGTGTATAATGAGGATACAGTCATTCTTGGAGAAATGATCAATTCCTATGGGGGAAGCATCGGAACTCCCTCGGATGTCATTGACCGTTTTTACAATGCAACCGGAAAATATCCGGGACTTATCGCCCTTGATGTGGGTGGATATGGCTTGAAGCTTACAGGTGAACAGTGCCCGGATCATATAAAGAGTCAGGTGTTCTGCGAATATGTTGATTATGCGGCACAGGGCGGAATAATTCAGGTCCATTCACACATGGCTATGCCAACAGAAACCTGGGATCCCGAAAACCAAGTTTTCAGAGAGGTGCTTGGCGGGGCGGAGGTTTGGAAAGAGGTCCTCACCGATGGCACTGCGCTTAACGCAACTCTTGATAAGGCAATGGAGATAGAGGCTGAATATATAAAGCATTTTCATGATATTGGAATACCGGTTCTCTGGAGACCCTTCCATGAGATGAATGCAAACTGGTTCTGGTGGAGTATTGTTCAAGGTGCAAATAAGGTTGATGCATCATGCTTTAGGGATCTGTGGATCTATATGTATGAATATTATCAGCAGCTTGGACTTGACAGCGTTGTTTGGGTATATTCTCCCAACAATGCAAACGGATGGATAGATGTTGTTTATGCTTATCCGGGTGATGAATATGTTGATATTGTCGGTCTTGACTGGTATACGGACGGCGCCTACGAAATAGACGGCTCGGGAAAGAGCTATGCAAAGCTAATGAACACCGAAAAAATCACAAACATTTGCGAATTTGGTATTAGCGGTGATATTGAGGCGGATGATCGAGATGAGCAAAAGGAACTGTTCAGCGGTCTTGATTTTGCAGGTCTTGTAAAGCAGATGTTTTCAGACGGATATAAGCTTGGCTATATTCTCACATGGACAGCCCAGGACTCGGTTGACTGGTGGGGCTATGGCGAGGAAATGATGGCAACCGGAATATTTATTGACAGAGATTCTCTGCCTGCATATTTTGAAGCAGCGAGAAAATAAGCATCCCGGTAATCTGAAATTGAAGAGCATTTTGTGCTGCTAAATGCGCCCACTTTGCCAACAATTTTTATAAAAAGAGGTTGATTTGTATGAATCAGCCTCTTTTTGTTGAATCAAATAAATTTTGATTTATCGGGGAGATGTG
>JAZUQN010000037.1:0-4736 GCA_045605745.1 Eubacteriales bacterium | reverse complement strand
CGGCTGCTGCTGACCATTGACCGTTTTTATCAACAAGATAACCGTTTGGGTTGCCGGCATCATAAAAACGCAAGGGGCTTTTGCCTGCATCTGTCAGCATTTTGTTTGCCTCTTCAACGCTGTATTTCGTTCGATATATTGCCTCGTTGTTGCCCTCTTCCCCTTTGAATAGTATATAGGATATTTCTCCATCGCCGTTAAGGTCAACCTTGTCATAATTGTTTATCAGATATTCCCCGATCATCTGTCCCTGTAGTATGCCGGCTTCCTCTGCTCTCGTACCCACAAAGGCGCATTTTTCATAAGAGGATATGACACTGTCGGAAACCTCACGGTTGAAAAATATAACAGGGATGTTTGCGTTTTTTGCAAGAGTTACGATACCGTTTGCCGCATCGTCAGAGCCGGTGTTGACAATATTGACGATTATCAGCTTTGCCCCCTTTGTTATTGCTGTTTGAATCTGCTCTGTCTGAGTGGTTTGGCTGCCGCCACTGTCATAGTCCTGATAGCTTATGCCTGCTTCTGTAAGCTTTGAATCAAGTGCACTTCTTACACTTGAAATATAGGTATCGCTATAGGTGTAATAGAAAACATGAACATCTGCACCGGATGAACCCATTGAGCAGCCTGCAAGTGATGTAAGGCAGAGTGCTATTAATAATGTGAAACTTAATATCTTTTTCATTGCCGTATCCTTTCCTCGGGAAATGCCCGATGCACCGGTTTGGTGCCTATAGTTATATTATTACAAGCTTTGCGCTTAATAATCATTATAAATATCGGTCAAATTATGGAAAAATATTCGCTTTTCTTAAAAGTTTTTATCGGCATAAAGCAAAAATTTGTTTTAACAGAAGCTTTTTTCCATGCATAGTATGAAAGTAACAAAAGGAGGTAGATTATGGCCATTAAAATTTACATCGATCAGGGACACAATCCCGTAAATCCCAATGCAGGAGCAGAAGGCAATGGGTATCGAGAGCAGGACCTTGTTTTTGAAATTGGAAGAAGACTTGCTGCGATTCTTAGGGCAAACGGCTTTGAAACCAGGCTTTCAAGGCCCACGGAGGATACTCAGCTTGGAACATCGGTCTCCACCTCTCTTGCAGAAAGAGTTAATGGGGCTAACACTTGGGGCGCGAATTATTTTGTTAGCCTACATACAAATGCCTCGGTAAATCCTCAGGCAAACGGAGCCGAGGTGCTTGTGTTCAGCACATCCTCTCCGGCATATGAGCTTGCCCGGAGCGTGCTTGAACAGCTTACGCTGTCAACAGGCGTAAGAGGCAGGGGAGTTGTTGCACGCCCCGGGCTTTATGTTCTCAGAAGAACGGCTATGCCTGCAATACTCGTTGAAATGGGATTCATCACAAACCCATCTGATGCTTCTCTTATGGCAAATTCACCTGAGTCTTTTGCAAGAGGAATTGCTGATGGCATAATTGACTATGTCAGACGAAGTGAGCCGGCAATGGCATCCTATACAGATGAAAGTGCAAAGGACGAGGACGACTCACAAGAACCACCGCTGTCGGATGAATTTGAAGATGGGGAAGGGGAGCTTGATCTCGAAAATAATTCGGGAACGGTTAAGGATGAAAATGATGCCGTGACCGATGATGATTTTGATGAATTTATGGGAAAGAACAGTGAAAAGGGAGCACTCCGTATTCAGGCCTTTCGCGGTCAACAGGCGATACCTCTTGAAGGCGTTGAGGTTATAATCAGTAAGAGAATTGGGGCAACCGATTATGTTTTCTTTGAGGGAGAGACGGACAGCAATGGTATAATTGACGGTATAATATTGCCTGCACCGCCAATCAGAAATTCAACCGAATACGGCAAGCCTGACAGCACGGCGTTTTATCTGCTTGAGGCAAACAAGGATAAATTTGATAAAATAGAAAGACAGATAGAGATATTTTCCGGAATAAAAACGATTCAGCCCTTGCAAATGACACAGAGATATGGGGGAATATATGGCGCTTCCGACAATTCCTGATTTTATAACCGTTCATCTTGGTGATCCGAGAGACAACAGCGCAGCAAATGTGAGATTGCCTTTTATAGATTATATAAAAAATGTTGCTTCAAGCGAGATATATCCAACATGGCCAGAAAGTGCACTCCGCGCAAATATTTATGCCCAGATATCCTTTGCATTAAACAGGGTTTTCACAGAATATTATAGAAGCCGAGGATATGATTTTGATATAACAAATTCAACCAGATTTGACCAATCCTTTGTTTCGGGCAGATATATTTATGACAATATCAGCAGGATAGTTGACGAAATCTTCAATGACTATATTGTAAGACAGGGGAATGTTGAGCCTCTTTTCGCTCAATATTGTGACGGTATCGAGGTTAGATGTGACGGGCTTTCCCAGTGGGGGACTGTTGACCTTGCAAGAGAGGGATTAACTCCATATGAGATTCTGCAAAGATATTATGGAGATGATATAAACATTGTTTTCAATGCGCCTACCACAAGAGCCTTGCCATCATACCCCGGAGTTCCGCTGAGACTTGGAAGCGCAGGCGAGGATGTGAGAACCATACAGCGTCAGTTAAACCGTATCGGAGTAAATTATCCGGCAATAAGGCCAAGGCTGAATGCAGACGGAGTTTTTAATACCTCCACCGAGGAAGCGGTTATAAATTTTCAAAATACTTTTAATCTCACTCCCGATGGAATTGTTGGAAAGGCAACGTGGTATAAGATAAAATCTATATTCAATGCTGTTAAGGGGCTTGCAGATTTGCAGAGTGAGGGACTCACTATTGAGGATATTGACAGGATATATTCAGAAGCACTGGGCCCCGGTGATGAAGGGCCTCAGGTGAGAGTAATTCAGTATTATTTAGCAGTTATTGGATATTTTGACGATGAGATACCCCAGGTGACTCTCAGCAGTGTATTTGACAGTGCCACAGAGGAAGCTGTCAGAGCTTTTCAGGCTCAGCAGGGACTTAGCATTGACGGAGTTGTTGGCAGGAGCACTTGGAATGCTTTAACAGAAAGCTATCTTCGCATAATAACATCCCTGCCTCCGGAGTTTTCAAATATTGCCGCAGAAATATACCCGGGAAGAGTTCTGTCAACCGGAATAGAGGGCGAGGATGTGAGAAGACTTCAAGTGTTTATTAATCTTGCTGCAGAAAATTATTCCTATATTCCAAGGGTGGCGGTTGATGGAATATATGGTCCGGGAACTGCTGCAGCTGTGAGCATCATTCAGGAAAACAATGGTATTCCCGTGAGCGGAATCACAGGCCCAACAACTTGGTATGCCATAATAAGACTCGCTAATGTTGAATAAATATAAAATGCCCTTTTGGTTGACATTTGCTCTTTGCTGTGATATAATTAGCTGAAAAAGCTATGGAAGGAGAAGCTTAACTGATGGGCGTTGTTATAGGAATAGATGTTGGTGGCAGCACCACAAAGATAGTTGGCTTTAGGGCGGATGAAAAGGGAGTTCTAAGAGAGCTTATAAAGCCTCAATTTGTAAGGGCAACAGATCCGATAACATCAATATACGGTGCTCTTGGAAAATTTACACTTCAAAATAATCTTGCTCTTTCTGATATTGACAGAGTTATGATGACCGGTGTGGGTTCATCTTATGTAGAGCAGCCTATATATTCTCTTGATTGCAGACCGGTGCCTGAATTTGGAAGCGTTGGCATAGGCGGACTTTATCTTTCAGGACTTAGAGAAGCTATTGTTGTCAGTATGGGTACGGGAACGGCCATAATTCACGCATATGTAGATGAAAATGGCAAATGCCATACAGACTATATGGGTGGTACCGGTGTGGGTGGCGGTACACTTGTTGGACTATCGAAAAAGATGATAGGCATTGACACAATAGACCATATTGAACAGGTTTGCGCAGAAGGAGATCTTTCAAATATTGATCTTAGAGTTAAAGATCTTTCAAGAACACATAAATATCCGGGTATGAACGAGGAGCTGACAGCTTCAAATTTTGGAAAAGTCAGCGATATTGCAAGCAAGAGCGACATTGCACTTGGAATTGTCAACATGGTTGCTGAGACTGTTGCGACAACGGCGATTTTTGCCGCCCGTGCGCATAATCTTACAAACATTGTGCTAACAGGAAACTTGACAATACTGCCCCATGTCAGAGCAGTTTTTGAAAACCTTGAGGCGGTTTTTGGCGTCAAATTCATTTTCCCTGAGAACTCACAGTTTGGCACAGTTATAGGTGCTGCTCTTCATCCGGTTGAGTAAGGTTTAAATTATTAAAACAAAAAAGGACTCTGCCCAAGGGAAGAGTCCTTTTTATGTGATGTGAGAGATGTTTGGAAATAAACAGGAGTTTGTAGGGAAGTTCAATTTTACAAAAAAAGCACACTGCGAGTTTTCTGTGGGAGAATCGGTTATCACAAACGAGAGCAGTGTGCGGCTCATCATACCCTTATTGCGCTGGTCACCCATGGCGCAATAAGGAAGAATCGAGTGGTTTGCAGCGACATAAGAAAATGCAGAATTGCATTTTCGAGGGAGCGTCGGTAACGCTGAGGAAGGGAGTCCTTAGAGAGAAAAGTAGTTTCCCTCTAAGTGCGTTTTCGTGTCTTTGGCCCACACCAAAGACACTGCCATGCGGCATGAGCAAAAAAGAAGAAATAATCATTCATCAGAATCATATACTAAAAGAAGTGCCGCATAGAGACTGCAACATCTGCGGAGAAAGAATTCACAT
>JAZUQN010000036.1:0-5305 GCA_045605745.1 Eubacteriales bacterium | reverse complement strand
ATTTGCACAAATTATAGATTGATAGTTGTTAAAAATGACAGTTGTAAAAATAAAAAAAATATGTTATAATCGATGTATGTATGTAGTTATGCATTTTAGGAGGAGAACATGAAGTTTCGTTTCTTTATTTTTGCGGCATTGATCACTCTATTTTGCTTGTGCTTTGTTTCTTGTGGTGAAAAAAAAGACACATCAAACAGCGATGTCCAAACAACCGATACTGCTGCATTGAGCGACACGCAGGATACAAAGGCTGAAAGTGATAGTGTTGCTGATTCTGAGCCTGTGGTAACAGAGCCTGTTTCAGATAGTAATATTTACATCGGCGAGAATGATATAAAGAATTTTAAAATTCTTTTGAGTAGCGATGCCGGTGAAAGTGAAAAAAATATTGCTGATTATATTGCGGCAGAGATTAAGGCCATAACCCTGTTTGATATTCCTGTTGTTACTGATAGCGGTGAAACATACGATAATGTTATCGCAATTGGAAAAACTGCTGTTACACCCGATTTTTCCATTGAAGCCGATGAGTTTATAATCAAGGTTGATAGCAGCAATCTCTATATAGTATATTCAAACGGTGAATTTGCTTATCAGGCAGTTACAACGGTTCTTGCCGAGGAGCTTTTTATGCTTAACTCTGCAGACAAAAACGAATATTCGCTTTCGGATGGCACTGAAATTATCGGAAAATGCGGTGATTATGTTATCGGTGATAACGAATTTAATCCTTTTGACTGATGTAGATATAGGAAATATTATATGACATTTTTGAAAAAACAATTGAAATTTATTTTTGCCCTTGGCATCCTCTTGATTCTGTTTATTTCTGTAATCTCCGCATCCGATTCAGATGAAATCAGAGCAAAGTTTATTTCGATGGGCATAGACGGAAATATTATTCCACAGAACGATGAAATTGTGACAAAATCAGCGGCTGAGATTTTTTTAGAACAGCTTTCTGATGTTGCTTCTCTTGAAGAAATTGCGCCGATTTTTTCCGGAGAGTGTGTAAGAGATGGCGAATTTTTGTGCGCCCTGCTTAATCTTCTTGGTTATAGCGCTGACAGAGGAGATTTTCTTAATGAATTTCCTTTTGATAAAGCTGCAGAGGTTGGAATACTAAACTCTTTTTATTCTTCTTCGATTTTTTTGACCGGCGCAGAGCTTTTGCTTTATTCAAATGGAGTTGTTTCGGATCGAGCTTCTAATATCTCTTCTATTTCAAGCTTCTATGATCCAAGCTCTTCCGAAAACGCTGTTATGATTTTTGAGGACGGATTTGAAAGCTTTAAATACAGCGATAGCAATAAATTTGCTGTAAGCGTTTCGCAGGGAAATTCTTTTTATTTCACATCGGCTAAGGCTATTCAAAGCATTGATTATATTTCCGAAGGTGATATGATGCTTGGTGAGTATTTTGCAGCTGTTGCTTACTCCGGAGATGATATCAATATTGATATTGAAATGCGATACGATATAGAAAAGGGTTATGGCATTGCATCAAGCAGTTCATTATACAATGCTGCTTTTGTTGATGGAAAACTTAAATTGACTGTCTCGGAGCCTCAAATCATCTCTATCACATATGATGATTCAATTGGAAAGAGTTTGCTGATTTACGTTTGTGATATAACAAATTCTATTGAAGATGTTGAAAAAATTATCCTTTCGAGGGATAATGGTGATCTCACTGCTTCAAAATATGTTGAATGCAGCTATATTTACCCGGGAAAAATTATTGTGGGTAATACGGTTTGTTACTATCCATCCGTTATTTCTAATTCAAAAATTTATATCTCTGAGGACTTTTTCCCAATCGATTACAACGGAGACAATATATATGTTCACGAATCTGGGGAAAATTTTATTGAACTATCTGAATTTTCAAATATAAATGGATATGGACTGTGTAGTTATAATGCTGAGCTTGGCGTTGCTTTTCTACCCGTCGAGATGTCTAAAAACGACACTGTTCGTTTGAACAATCTCATTCCGACGAAAAACACGAATGTAATCAAGGAAGAAAATTCTGTTACATTCAGTTCTGCTTCTTCCGACGGACTTTCGTGTGTGATTTTTAAGATTGATAATCGTTTGCTTACAACCGCTGAGTGTTTGCGCTTTGAAGCCTTGCTTGGTCAAGAGGGAAGTCTTATCTGCGTAGAAACTAAATTCAGCATTATTGGATATGCGCCCTCCGGAGAAACGCAAATCATTTCTTGTGCAAAGGTGAATGCATATTCAAAGGAAAAGGGAATAGTTAACTATTTTGATTTAACTAATATCTCCTCCGATTGTGAATCATATTATTTTGTTATTGAATATGAAGCACTTACAGATGCAGTATTTACTTTAAAGGATTTGGTGTTCACAAAATATATTGTCCAAGGACTTGGAGATAACGAATTTAACCCATTTTCATAAACAATAGGGCTGTCTTTCTGACAGCCCTGGTTTTTAAGGAGAATTATTGATATGAGAATGTATGATATAATCCACAAAAAAAGACTCGGTGGAGAGCTTACGACCGAGGAAATTGCTTATTTTGTGAAAGGATTTACCGAGGGAAGCATTCCGGATTATCAGGCTTCTGCTCTTTCAATGGCTATAATGTTTGTTGGTATGACAGATAAGGAAACTGCGGCATTAACGATGGAAATGGCAAAATCGGGAGATACCGTTGATCTATCCAGGTTTGGAGAAAGGTCTGTAGACAAGCATAGCACTGGCGGTGTTGGAGACAAAACAACGCTGATAGTTGCTCCTATAGTTGCCTCCCTTGGCGCAAAGGTTGCCAAAATGTCAGGAAGAGGGCTTGGCCATACAGGTGGAACTGTAGATAAGCTCGAATCTATTTCGGGATATAAGACATCTCTTTCTCCCGATGATTTCATGAATCAGGTTGAAGAAATAGGTGTTTCCGTTATTGGACAAACCGGCAACCTCGCCCCCTGCGACAAAAAGCTTTATGCACTGCGTGATGTGACAGCAACGGTCGAAAGCATACCGCTTATAACCTCAAGCATTATGAGCAAGAAAATAGCCGCAGGAACCCGATCTATAGTGCTTGATGTAAAATGTGGAAGCGGTGCTTTTATGAAAACCCCTGAAGATGCAGAGCTTTTGGCGCAAAAAATGGTTGATATTGGAAAGGCCTGTGGCAAAAATATGGCGGCGCTTGTCACCGATATGGATACTCCTCTCGGAAATGCTATAGGAAATGCTCTTGAGGTGAAAGAGGCGATCGAAGTGCTGAAAGGTGAAAAAAGCGGAGATCTCAGAACGGTTTGCGCGGCACATGCTCCAAACATGGTTTCACTTTCTCTTGGCATTGATATTAGTGAAGCAGAGACTATGGTTGACGATGCGATCAACAGCGGTAAAGCATATGAAAAGTTCTTGCAATGGATAGAACGGCAAGGCGGAGATATCAGTTTTGCAAATGATCTTGATTTCTTCCACAAGTCTCTCTTGCAATACGATATTAAATCCTCTGCAACAGGTTATATTTCCAATATGAACGCAGAAGAGATAGGTACAGCTTCCGCTATTCTCGGCGCAGGGCGCGCTGACAAGGATGATGTTATTGATATGGCGGCGGGTATCGTATTAAAAAAGAAAACAGGTGAGATGGTTGAATGCGGCGAAGTGATCGCAACGCTTCATACCAATAATTCAGACAGTATCCATCTTGCTGAAAAACGCTTTCTTTCTGCAATTTCCTTTTCGGAAACAAAGCCTGACACAAAGCCGCTTATTTACAGAATTATAAGATAACACGCAAAGAGCTGAGTAAATTTTACTCAGCTCTTTGTTTTTAAATAATTTCTTTCACCGCATTTTGATAAGCAGAAATTTTTTTCGATGTTTCTTGTTTATCCTCACCGGAAACAAGAAAATAAAATTTAACTTTAGGCTCAGTTCCCGAAGGTCTTATAATAATAACATCACCACTGCAAAGCTCAAAATAAAGAACATTTGCTTTTGGCAGACCTGTTGATGTCTCGGTTCCATCCTTCATATTTCTAAAAATCTCGGTATTGTAATCTCCGAATACTGCAACCTTTTCACCGGCAAACTGGGTAGGTGGGGCATTTCTGAGAGAGGACATAAGTGCAGCCATCTTTTCAGGCCCATCAACGCCCTCCATATTCACCTCAAGATTCTGCTCTGCAGAAAAACCGTAACGAGCGTAGAGCTGACCAAGAGCATCAAAAAGGGTCATATTCTTGGCTTTATAATATGCGGTCATTTCCGCAATAAGCATTGAAGCAACAATAGCATCCTTATCTCTTGCATAAGTGCCTTTTAGATAGCCATAGCTTTCCTCAAATCCAAAGAGAAACGAACCGTGTCCCTCTTTTTCGTAATTTTTAATGACTTCTCCGATAAATTTAAAACCGGTTAGAACATTGTGCATTTTAACGTTATGGCTTTTGCAAATCTTGGTTGCAAGCTCTGTTGAAACGATACTTTTAACAACATAAGGTTCCTCTGGCATAGTATCGGTTTCTTCATAAGCGGAGAGGATATAGTCAATGAGGAGTGCACCCATTTGATTTCCTGTTATGGTCATAAAGCTGCCATCTGTGGTTCTTGTCACAACTCCAACTCTATCCGCATCGGGGTCTGTTGCAATAACAAGATCACTGCCAACATTTTTAGCGATCTCAATACCAAGAGTAAAAACATCTGAAAATTCAGGATTGGGCTTTTTAACAGTTGGAAAATCGCCATCAAGCACCATCTGCTCAGGCACGGTATAAAGATGCTTTATTCCAACCCTCTTTAAAATTTCAGGGACCATTCTGTGTCCGGTACCATGCAAGGGTGTATAAACAATTTTAAGCTCATCGGCAACCTTTTTTATTGCCATAGGGTTTACAAGCTGTTTTTCAACTGAATTCAGATATTTTTCGTCAATTTCTTCGCCTATTATCTCAATTGCGCCGCTTTTTACAGAACTATCAAAGTCTGCAATTTTAACATCCTTGAAAATATCAACCTTTTCAATTTCCGCAGATACAGTATCAGCGTGCTCCGGAGGAAGCTGTGCGCCGTCTTCCCAATAGGCCTTATATCCGTTATATTCCTTTGGGTTGTGGGAAGCTGTTATATTGATTCCTGCAACGCAATGAAGCTCTCTTATTGCAAATGACAGCTCCGGAGTTGGTCTTATATCATCGAAAAGATAGGCCTTAATATTATTAGCAGCCAGGACACAGGCCGCAATTTTCGCAAACAGAAGGGAATTATTCCTGCTGTCACAGGCTATTGCCACACCGTCCTCAGCTCTGCC
>JAZUQN010000035.1:0-2334 GCA_045605745.1 Eubacteriales bacterium | reverse complement strand
ACGCAGTCCGATATATTAACGGTTCCAACACCAAAGAAAGAAGTGTGCAGTTTGTTGCTGATTGGAGCACTCCAAGCTTCAGAAATCGTTTCCTTTAATATTGTATAAATGCTATACTGTGCGGCGGAATTTCAATTTCATTATAATCCACGTTTTTTCTAACAAGCAGGTCACTGATTTCAAAACGGTTGTGCGGACAAAGGCTCTTTCCCTCGTACAATTTGCTCAATATAATATCCTTATTGCATTCAAACAAAACTGTTTTTTCCATATCGTATGAGGGATTTACCACAGTAATTGACACTGTACCTTCTTTTTCGGTAGCAACAGAACAGTCATCGGCATAAAGCAACGTGCCTTCCGCGTGTACTTTCATAAGCGCAAGAGCTTGCCCCGTAGCAGTCAGCAAAGCACTTGTGGGAGTAACCCTAATGGCACTCTCGTTAACTGCTTCAAACTGACAAGCAAAACCTATCCCTCTTGTCTGTGCCTCCCCGATAATCATATTCATCATCATGCCCGTAAAAATTCCGTCAATCAAACAAGAAGGACGATACCATCCATGCCACACATTCCATTCATCGAAAGAGATCTTAATCGTTTCATCACCAAGAAGCTCACGCATCTTTCGTACCTTGTTTTGAGCAATTTTTACCGAGGAAACGCAGGTTTTGTAGGATTCTCTGATCTCCTCTGCAGAAGCATATGAAGGTCCGTTTTTATATCCGCCTGCATAATAATGCAAAGAAACAAATTTTGCAATATCGGCAAGCGGCTTGGCGGAATAGTCTATCCACTCCTTATTGGGATAGGGTCCGGACGAGCAAAGAGTCAGATTGGGCGACACTTCAAGCATCCTCATTCCATTCTCTCTTGCAAGATGCGAATATCCGTTTGCGCTGTTGTCCCCTTCCATATGACCGTATCCAAACTCGTTTCCAAGCGACCAAAGCATAACATTATACGGTTCGGCGTTTCCCCGCTCTGCTCTGAGGCTTCCATAAGCTGTATTCGCGTTTCCGTTGCAATACTCGACCCACGCGGCGTTTTCCTCAGGAGTATTCCATGCGGGATTGATAGTAATAAAGGGTTCAGCTCCTATCTCTCTGCAAAGCGCAATAAAGTCGTCCGTATTTATCTCATGAAAATCATATCCAAGCGTATGCGGTTGAGTTTCAAGATGTTGGTAAGACTCAAGCGGTGCTCTTTCATCAACGGGAAGCAAACCGTCAAACCAGTTATATTCTCCCGCAAAATTCCCACCCGGCCAACGAAGCAGCTTTATGCCGATGTCCTTCATAGCTTCTATAACGTCGATGCGCATTCCTCTAAAATTGTTTTTGTTCATCAGCGACACACAACCGATATCAAGACAGCCTTCCGTGCTAAATGTAATCCTCAGATCGCCGTCAGGATCATCTTGCAGCGGAGAGAGCTCAAGCGTATATCTTTCCCACTGATCATTTTTTTTAACGTTTAAAGAATCGCTTACATATACATTTTTTCCCCATCTATCCGAAAGGCTTATTTGAAGCACCATATTCTCTTTACTCTTTAAAACTATAGCAAACTCGTATATTATGCTTGAAGAAATAAATATCTCGTGCTGACCTATTCCGCTCTCCTCACCGACATTAAAATTGATCACCTGCTGTGCGTTACATTCAAGCATTCTTTTCATATGGTAATGCTCACTGTAATGATGTGTATATGGCGTTGAAAAAGCGCAATATGTCTTTTCGCCTATCACATACCACCCTTGCGCAACTCCTTCCATAGCCGACGGCTTACCTACAAACTTACGGTTCTTAAGCATCTGGGCGGAAAGACCGTTGCATACACTTGAGCGTGTATGCTCAAGATTATTTCCAAAAAGAAATGGAGATACAATTCCAAGATTTTTGCTTGAAAACTCTATCTTTTCTTTAAAATTAAAATTAGCCTCAGATGTAATCTCATTTTGATGAATTAAATTACTACTCAACTCAAAATCAGTTATGCACCCTTCAAGCAGCTGCGCTATGCTGAGTTTTAATTCAACAGCAATTCTGTTGATCAAAGAAACATCAGGAGAGCTTAATCCTCTTTCCCATTTGGATACGGCTTTCCCTGTCACTCCAAGGATCTCTCCAAGCTCGTCTTGCGTGTAACCAAGATCGTTTCTTCTTTTTGAGATCAGCGTACCAATTTTTATCATATCCATAAAGACCACCCCACCAAAAAAGTTTTATATAATATATAATACAGGATTTTAAAATTTAGTCAACCGACTGTTGGTTTACTTGTTTTCACACATTCAAAACCGCAGCAACAACCTACCAAGCGTTCAGACCC
>JAZUQN010000034.1:0-16095 GCA_045605745.1 Eubacteriales bacterium | reverse complement strand
GTTATATAGCTTGCGTTTTTTATCTGCACGCCTGCCATAAAGATATTCAAACTCCTCTGAGGAGGTTAAAACATATATTTGCCAAGGGTCAAAGCGTGCAAAGTTTCTCCCGATGGCTCTGTAAAGGTCGTTTGTTTCTTTTTGGGTCATAAGTCGCTCACCATATGGAGGATTGCAGACTATAGTTCCTTTGCGGTCAGGCTTTTCGATTTTTCTTGCATCTGCCCTAAACACCTTTACTATATCTGCTACACCGGCTCTTTTCGCATTTGCCTTAGCGTATTCAAGAACTTCAGTATCTATATCAGAAGCCCAAATTTCGGCACTATAGCAGGTGTTTATATTAGCAATTGACTCTTCTCTTGCATTTTTCCATGATTCCGAAGGCAAACATGAAAATTTTTCGCCATCAAAGGAACGCATAAGTCCGGGAGCACGGTTTGTAAGTATCATTGCCGCTTCTATAGCAATGGTTCCGGAACCGCAAAACGGATCCCAAAGCAACACATCAGCTCTTGGACGAGAGGTCAGTACCAGTGCTGCGGCAAGCGTTTCGCGCAGGGGCGCTACACCTGCAGCCGGACGATAGCCTCTTTTATGGAGCGGCGTTCCCGATGTGTCTATCATAAGTGTAACGATATCCTTAAAAAGGAAAAACTCAATTTGATGCTTAACTCCGTCTTCGGGCAGGCGCTCTATGCCATATTTTGAGCCAAGGCGTTTGGCAACTGCTTTTTTTATGATGCTTTGACAATCCGGAACTGAAAACAGAGTGCTTTTTATTGAATGCCCTTTAACAGGAAAGGCGTCTTTTTTGCCTATATAGTTTTCAAAAGGCAGGTCATATGTTCCGTCAAAAAGCTCTGTAAAGCTTGTAGCCTTGAAATCTCCGATCTTGATAAATATATGTTCTGCACATCTGAAATTAACATTGGCTCTTGCCGCATCATCGGGAGTGCCTTCAAAGGTGATTCTGCCATCCATAGTTTCTATGCGGCGGCATCCCAGTGCATCAATTTCAGCACCAAGCATTTTTTCAAGTCCGAAAAGACAGGTTGCAACAAATTGCATTTTTCTTCCTCATTTCTTTTTATCAACTTTTTCAATTAAAAAAATCATTTATTCTCGATATTTGTCCTGATGCTATTGGCAAACCGCATCTGGTTATCCTGATCTGCCTGCCTATAACATCATCTGCCGAAAAACGGTCTGTCATAAATGACATATTTCCGTTTCCTTGTTTTATAAATATGGGAGGTAGGTTTGAGGTTTTTATTCGATAGCTGGGAGTGCTTTCTTTTAAACATCGTTTACCGTCAATTTCAATAAAAAGCGGTTCATATTCATCCTTGCTGCAAGGAATTGAATATATTGAGGCACTGATAACAGTTCCCATAGGTGTTGAATAAAAATCGACCTTTCCTACGCTCTTATTGCTGTCTTCCATAGTTATACTTGATATTGCTGATGGGGCACGGTCTTTTATAAGCGAATCCTTTGTGATGCCGATTTTTCGGTCTGATATAAATCTTCCAAAATATGAAGCTTCGGTTGTCATTATTTTCTCCTTTATGTTGTGGTTAAATTTTAGCTTTAATATTAATATATTCAAACCAAGAAGAAAAAATGACTTTAAATTTATTTTTTGCTTAAAAATCCAGGAACTTGGGCAACTATTATTGCAAGAAAGACAAGACCACAGCCGAAAAGCTCTTTGCATGTAAGCTGTTCACCAAGAATGAGCCATCCTCCTATAACTGCAAACACGCTTTCGAGACTCATAAGTATTGAGGCTATTGTTGGTTCGGTGTGTTTTTGACCAACCACCTGCAGTGTATATGCAACCCCACTTGACATTATTCCCAGATAAAGAATTGGAATAAGCGAGTTCATAATTGCCTTTGCATCTGGAGCTTCAAAGATAAGCATTGAAACAAGTGACAGAGTTCCCATGGTGAAAAACTGTATGCAGGATAGAAGTAACCCGTTATTTTTTGCAACAAAATGATCGATGACGAGAATATGTCCGCAAAAACAAAGAGCGCAAACAAATATCATCACATCTCCAAGATAAAAATGTGAAATTCCTCCTCCGAAGCAGAGAAGATACATACCGAAAATCGCAATTACAACACCGCACCAGATAAGCGGATTTATTTTTCTTCTGAAAATCAGCGCACTGACAATAGGTACAAGCACAACATAAAGTGCCGTGATGAAGCCTGAACGCCCCGAAGCACCGGCATTTTCCGGATAGATGCTTATGCCGTATTGCTGAAAGCTTGTTGCGGCAAAAAGAGCAATGCCACAGAGAACCCCGCCAATAAAAAGTGATTTTTTAGAATCCCAGCTTTTAGGAAATACATCAGCCTTTTTTAGCTTTAGCAAGAAAATTATAATGCCAAGAAAAACGAAGGCTATATAAGATCTGAGAAAATTAAAAGTGAAAGTTTGTATATTTTCTGAGCCTTTTGTTTGCGCCACAAAGGCAAATCCCCAAATTATGGCGGCCAGAAGCAGGGAAGCACTGCCAAATAACTTTTTAAAATTCATAACATACCCTTTTATAAAAATTTAAAATTTATACTTGAAATATGTGGACATTTAGGTTATCATTATATAATATACCACAATATTATATATAATTGCCCCTTTATTGTCAAGGGGAAGGAGCACTAAATGAAGATCATAAATGATAGATCTGACGAATGTCGAAGTGAGATAGAGCTTAATACATACAAAAAGCTCTCTGAGCTTGGAATAGAATATACAAGGGTTGACCATGAAGAGGCAGCCACTATCGCTGAATGTGAGGAGATCGATGGCGTTCTCGGAACCAAAATGTGCAAAAATCTCTTTCTTTGCAATTCTCAGAAAACGAAGTTTTATCTTCTTCTTATGCCCGGAAATAAGCATTTTAAAACCAAAGAGGTTTCCCATGCCCTTGGAATAGCCCGTCTCTCTTTTGCGCCGGAAGAGGCACTAAATGAGCTTATGGGATTAAAATTTGGGGCTGTCACAGTGCTCGGACTTATGAATGATAAGGATAGGCAGGTTAATTTGCTTATCGACAAGGATATAATTGGGGATGAATATCTCGGGTGTCATCCATGTGTTAACACATCAAGTCTCAAAATTAAAATGAGTGATATACTTGAGAAGTTTTTGCCTTCAACCGGTCACACACCAAGTGTGATAGAGCTTTTAGGCGAATAAAATTTTGATATTAGATGTTTGGAAAGGAGAGAATACAATGTTTGACATACTTGTGGTTGAAGATGACAGAAGTACCCGTTTGCTTATGGAAGCAGTTTTAAAGCATGGAGGTTATAACCCTGTTTTGGCTTGTGATGGTGTTGAGGCACTTGAAATAATGGACCACAAGCATATCGACCTTGTGCTTCTCGATGTTATGATGCCTCGGATGGATGGCTACGAATTTGCCAAAACTCTGAGAGAGGGAGGCTCTGATCTGCCAATACTGATGGTTACGGCAAAGGAGGCTCCGCACGATAAAAAGCAGGGCTTTATTGCCGGCACCGATGATTATATGGTTAAGCCTGTTGACGAGGAAGAGATGCTTTTGCGCATTGCGGCATTGCTTAGAAGATCGAAGATCTCGGCTGAGCATAAGCTGACCATAGGAAGCACCGTTCTTGATTATGACAGGCTCGTTGTAAATGAGAACGGCAAAGAGACAGCGTTGCCTCCAAAGGAGTTTCTGCTTATTTATAAGCTTCTTTCATATCAAGGAAAAATTTTCACAAGGGCCTCTCTTATGGATGAAATATGGGATATGGATAGTGATTCGGACCCACACACAGTTGATGTTCATATAAATCGATTGAGAGAAAAGTTTGGGCAAAACCCGGATTTTGAAATAGTGACGGTCAGAGGTCTTGGATATAAGGCGGTTAAGAGATAATGGGGCGTTTTAAGAGTTTAAGAAACAAATCTACATTGCTTGTTATTGGAAGCATAACACTTGTGGCTTTGCTCACCGGTGGGCTTCTGATGCTGTTTATTTTGCTTGGCGTTATCCCAAGCTCTCTTATGGCAACCTTTTGGATGGCGCCTATTACAATTTGCGCCGTGTGTATAATTGGGGCTTTGTTTGCGGCATTTATAATGCAATTTTATATCAATCCCCTTGACCGTTTGGTTGCCGCAACGAAAAAGATTGCCGAGGGCGATTTCACGGTTAGAGTGCCGGAGAAAACTCATATTGCTGAGATAGGAATTTTGATTGATAATTTCAACAAGATGACAATGGAGCTTGAGGGAACCGAAATGTTCCGCTCTGATTTTATCAACAATTTTTCTCACGAGTTTAAAACCCCTATTGTTTCTATAAGAGGTTTTGCAAAGCAGCTTCAAAGCGGCGAGCTATCGGAGGAGGAGAGAAAGCAGTATACGGAGATAATCGTTTCCGAAAGTGAGAGGCTTTCAACAATGGCAACCAATGTTCTCCTTCTTTCAAAGCTTGAAAACCAACAGCTTATACCGGATAGAAAAGCATACTCTCTTGATGAACAGCTTAGAAATTGCATTTTGCTTTTTGAAAAAGAATGGGAAAAGAAAAACATTGAGCTGGATGTTGAGCTTGCTGATGTAACATATACAGGAAATGAAGAGATAATGAGCCATATATGGATAAATCTTATAAGCAATGCTTTGAAATATGCTCCTACCGGGGGCAAGATATCTATTCGTGCACTTGTAAATTCGGATGAGATTTCTGTCCATATTCGAGACAATGGAGTGGGAATGACACACGAGACTTTGACTCGGATATTTGATAAATTCTATCAAGGTGATAAATCCCACGCAGGAAATGGGAACGGCCTGGGGCTTCCACTTGTGAAGCGGGTGGTTGAGCTGTGCGGCGGAAAAATAGTTGTCAACAGTGAGCCAAATATCGGTTCTGAGTTTTCGGTATATTTGCCTATTTGACTTTTTGTTAATGTGCAGTTTATTTTGATTTGGTACAATATATTAAGCCGCATGGATTATTTAGCTTTTTGGATAATGTGACTTTTGGCGGTCATATAATATTACATCCGGAGGAATGGTATGAGATTTAAGGATCGGCTTATCAGATTTATGTATGGCAGATATGGCGCAGATGAGCTTTATAAGTTTTTGACCGTTCTGTTTTATATACTTTTTGTTATTAATTTATTTGTTCGCAGCTATCTGATTTCGCTTTTGGTTTTTGCACTGCTAATTTATATGACATTTAGAGTTTTTTCAAAGAATATTTATCGAAGAAGAGCCGAAAATGAAAAATATATGAAGATAAAAAATGCTGTTTCTTCTTTTTTTAAGCTACAGAGAGATAGGTGGAGGGACAGAAAAACTCATATATATAAAAGATGTCCTCATTGCAATGCTGTTTTACGTTTTCCAAAGAAAAAAGGTAAGCACAGTGCTCGCTGTCCCAAATGCAGTAATAGCTTTGACGTTAAAGTCTGATTTTTTAGGAGTTTAAAATGATTAAGAGATTTAAGGGTGAATATTTCACGCTTCCAAATTTGCTGACTTATGCCAGAGTGATCCTCATACCATTTATAGTATGGACATATCTCGGGCTTGAGAAGTATAATATTTCGGCCGCACTCATAATAGTTTCGGGATTGACAGACTGTGTTGACGGATTTATTGCTCGTAGGTTCAACATGATAACCGATTTTGGAAAGATTATA
Source organism: Eubacteriales bacterium (assembly GCA_045605745.1). Taxonomy (GTDB): domain Bacteria; phylum Bacillota; class Clostridia; order Oscillospirales; family CAG-272; genus SIG710. Next base: position 10,390 of record JAZUQN010000034.1, on the reverse strand, counting down.
GATCCCATTGCAGACAAGATGACCCAGATAGTGGTAGTGGCTTGCCTAGCATTCAGATATCGTCTTATGATAGTTTTGGTTGGGGTTTTGCTGTTTAAAGAATTTTTTGTTGGAATTATGGGGTTGCTTGTGTTAAGAGCCACAGATGTTGTTGATGGCTCAAAATGGTATGGCAAGCTGGCAACTATACTCTTTTATCTTGTGATAGTTTTGCTTCTTGGAGTTCCGATGGAGACTAAAACTGCAGACCTGCTTATTATTAGCTGCCTGATTGCTATGCTTTTGTCGTTGGTACTATATACCATAAGATATACGATGATACTCAACGGAGCGCATAAAAAATCTAACAAGACAGAGAATGTTGTTAAGTAAAGTAAAAAAGCGGGGCTTATGCTCAGCTTTTTTATGTTTGTTTTACCATTATAAACAGGAGTTTATCGGGGAGTTGGGGGGGACAAACAAGAGCGCACTGCTCTCGTCTGTGATAAGCGATTGCTAAGCAGAATTTTCGCAGTGTGCTCTCCTATATCTCCCCGATAAATCAAAATTTCTTCCAATATGTCGTGTTGACAAAAACTTCAAAATCAATTATAATATATACATATGATTTTTGAGAGAAGGCGATAATTTTGACTGCCGCAAAGAAAACATTTATTGGCAGTAAAAACGATGTTGATATGACAGAGGGCAGTATTGTCCACAATATTATTATGTTTGCTTTGCCACTTTTGGCAGGTAATCTGTTTCAGCAACTTTATAATATGGTTGACACTTGGGTTATTGGTCGCCCCATTGACGGTGTTGTTGACAGTGCGGCATATGCAGCTGTTGGAAGCATTGGACCTGTTATCAATTTACTGATAGGCTTCTTTATGGGACTTTCCAGCGGAGCCGGCGTTGTGATTTCTCAATATTATGGAGCAAAAAGAAATGACAAGGTTCATGATGCTGTTCATACATCTGTACTTATGACGCTGATTTTGGCCGTTGTTTTCACCGTTTTAGGGGTGCTGATATGCCCATTTTTGCTCAAAATAATGCTTAATTCTAATTCTGCGGAAAATGCAGGTGCGGTTTATGAAAACGCTAAGACCTATTTGACGATCTATTTCTCGGGTGTTATCGGACTCATGGTTTATAATATTTGTTCAGGCGTTTTGCGTGCAGTTGGAGATTCAAGACACCCATTTTATTTTCTCGTTGTTTCCAGCCTTCTAAATATCGTTCTTGATCTGCTTTTTGTTTTCATTTTCAGAATGGGCGTGGCCGGAGTTGCCCTCGCAACCGTTATTTCCCAGCTTGTTTCATCGGTTCTTTCGTTTTTAACTCTTATGCGGACAGATGCTTGCATAAAGCTTTTGCCAAAAGAACTAAAGATAGATTTGGGTATTCTTCGCGAGATAATCGGTATTGGTATTCCTGCTGCACTGCAAATGGCGCTTACATCCTTTTCTAATATATTCGTGCAGTCATATATTGCCGGTGTTGATCTTAATTCGGGTTTTGGGCTCCACAGTGTCGGCTCAAAGATTTTTGTTTCAGCAGAAGCAATGAAGGAGACAGGACTTGCTGCTTGGACAACGTATTCAAAGATAGACCAGTTTATATTCCTGCCTGTTCAGTCCATATCTCTTGCCGTCACCACATTTGTTGCGCAAAATATTGGTATAAATAATGTTAGTAGGGCAAAGAAGGGCGCTAACATCGGATTTTATATGGGCGCAGGTGCAAATATTTTACTTATATGCATTGTAATGATTTTTGCTCCTTTTCTCGCTTCTGTTTTCAACCCCGAAAGCAATGTTGTGCACTTTGCAACTATATTGCTCAGATGGATAACACCGTTTTATTTTTTCACAAGCGTAAATCAGATATATTCTGCGGCACTCCGCGGAGCAGGAAACAGCCATGCACCTATGATAATTATGCTAAGCACGTTTGTGGGCTTAAGGCAGGTATATTTGTTTGTTATGTCAAACTATGTTTCAAACGGATTGCTGCCTATTGCCTTCGGTTATCCTGCCGGTTGGTTTGCCTGTGCAGCAACCACATTTATATACTATAAATTTATATTTAAAATGGGCTCAAAAAGAGCTGTCAAAGATGCTAAATAAGATAAAAACGGACAGGCACACATTGTGCATCTGTCCGTTTTTATTTACGGTGTAAAGTTATCTGACAACACGGCCTGAACCGTCTCCACCTGCAAGCTGCATAACCTCGGCAACAGAAACCTGGTTCATATCACCTTCAATTGTGTGCTTGAGACAGCTTGCTGCAACTGCAAACTCAATGGTTGCCTGAGGATCCATTTCGGAAAGAGTTGCATAGATAAGACCTGCGCCAAAGCTGTCACCGCCGCCAACACGGTCAACGATATGGATTCTGTAGGAACGGCTGAAATAATAATCATCGCTTGCCCTATCATAAAGCATAGCCTTCCAGTCGTTATCATTTGCGGAAATAGAAGAACGGAGTGTGATGGCTACCTTCTTGCATCCGAATCTATCGGAAAGCTGTTTAGCAACGCTCTTGTAGCCCTCATGGTTCAGTTTGCCGCCCGTGATATCTGTATCAGCAGCCTTAATGCCGAAGACATCGCTTGCGTCTTCTTCGTTTGCAATGCAAACGTCAACATAAGGCATAAGTTCTCCCATAACTTGGCCCGCCTTTTCTCTTGTCCAAAGCTTTTTGCGGTAGTTGAGGACACAGCTGATTGTGATTCCCTTTGACTTTGCTTTCTCGCAAGCAACCTTGCAGATCTCAGCAACATTATCTCCAAGTGCAGGAGTGATGCCTGTGAAATGGAACCAATCTACACCCTCGAAAATTGCATCCCAATCGAAATCGGCAACTGTAGCTTGAGAAATAGAAGAGCCTGCACGGTCATAAATAACCTTTGAGGGTCTCTGGCTTGCGCCCTTTTCAAGGAAGTATATACCAACTCTGTCGCCACCTCTGGCGATAAACTTTGTTTCAACTCCAAACTGGCGGAGTGCGTTAACTCCTGCCTGTCCGATATCGTGTGCGGGAAGCTTTGTTACGAAAGCAGCTTCCATGCCGAAATTAGAGAGGGAAACAGCAACATTTGCTTCTCCGCCGCCATATGTTGCGCCATAGCTTGTAGCCTGGCTGAAGCGGTAATATCCCTCAGGTGCGAGACGAAGCATAATCTCACCAAATGTAACTATTCTTTTCATTTGTTTTATCCTTTCAAAGTTATTTTTATTTCAATTGAAAAACATTTTGGACTCTAAAATATCTTCCTTATTTCACAAGATGATATGCAAAACCGCCGATCTCATTCTTTAGATAAACAAACTTCATGCTTCCGTCAGGAGCATATGTAGCGGTGGACATATCAAATTCAAAGCCCTTGCGAGAAAGGTGGTAAACAGCTCTGTCAACATTGCTTGTTTTGATGGCAACATGACCGTGTGTACCCATACCGGGAGCCTTCATTATCTCAACAGCAGAGCTTGCAAAGATAGACTTTGTTCTCTCGTCTCTTGCAAAGCCAAATGCTTTTTCGAGTGTCTTTGCGGCTTCATCCGCTTCAGCCTCGTTACCGGTGTTAACACCAAGGTGAACCATCTTGAAATCTAGCATTGTTGCAACAGCCTCTTCTGTGAGCTTTCTGATGCCGTCAAAATCGCCTGCAGCTATCATATCTGCCTTAACCATCCAGCTTCCACCGCAAGCAATGATTTTGTTAAACGCAAGGTAGTCCTTGACATTTGCAGGACCAATACCGCCTGTGGGCATAAACTTAACTCCACCGTAGGGAGCGGACATAGCCTTTATCATTGCAATGCCGCCTGAATTTTCAGCAGGGAAAAACTTAACAGTATCAAGACCGAGAGAAAGAGCCTGCTCTATACCTGTCGGATTATTTATTCCGGGCACAATTGGATAACCTTTTGCTACACAATGCCTAACAACTTCGGGGTTAAGACCTGGACTAACTATAAACTTTGCGCCTGCCTCTGCTGCAATATCCGCCTGCTCGGGTGTGAGGACTGTGCCGGCACCGACGATCATTTCGGGATAAGCCTCGGAAATTGCTTTGATAGCGTCCTTTGCCGCAGCTGTTCTAAAGGTTACCTCGGCGCAGGGAAGACCGCCGTCGATAAGTGCTTTTGCAAGAGGAAGAGCATCCTTTGCATCGTCAATTTTGATAACCGGTACTATACCGATAAGGGAGAGTTCTTCTAAAACCTTATTCATTTTATTCTCCTTAAAATTCTTTACGCAAAATATTTTATCGAGCGCATTATTTTACACTTATCATTATATCACTTTTCTATAAAATGTCAATAAAGTAAAACAAACAAAGCAATTTTAGCATAAATTTGCATAAAAATGTACCATTTTTGCAATGTGTATCTTGTGCTTTTGTCTGCAATCTAAGCTGATAGCAATTTTTGTCTATAAAACACCCATTAATGTCTTGATAGTTAGCAGTTTTTGTCTTATAATACTGTTACAACCAATGTTTCATGAGCAATTATTGACCATGAAACCGTTTTTTGGGAGGCTTTTTATTATGAAAAAAAATATTGCTGTTGTTGGATTTGGTGGACAGGGCGGTTGGCACGCAGGTCATGCGCTGAAAAGCGATGTTATCGCTCTCGCCGGAGTTTATGATATTAAAGAGGAAAGGCAGGCGGCTGCAAGGTCTGCAGGCATAAAGGCTTACGATTGCTTTGAGGATATTCTCAAAGATGAGAGTGTTGATATCGTTGTTTGTGCAACTCCAAACGATGTGCATAAAGACATTGTTATAAGATCTCTTGAGGCAGGAAAGAATGTTGTTTGCGAAAAGCCTGTTGCTCTTTCTATTGCTGATTTTGACGATATGTGCGCTGCTGCAAAAAAGGCAGGTAAGCTTTTCACGGTTCATCAGAACAGACGCTGGGATGTGGATTTTCTTGCTATCAAATCTATCGTTGAAAGCGGTGAGATCGGTGAGACTATAAATATTGAATCCCGTGTTCACGGTTCAAGAGGTATTCCCTCAGATTGGAGATGCCTTAAGCCTTATGGTGGTGGAATGGTTCTTGACTGGGGGGTTCACCTTATCGACCAGATGCTTCAGCTTATTCCTGAAAAGATCGTTAAGATATATTGTGAGCTTAACAATATAACAACAACCGAGGTTGATGACGGAATGCATCTGATGATGACCTTTGAATCTGGCAAGAGAGCAACTGTTGAGGTTGGAACCTATAACTTCATTTATATGCCGAGATTCTATATGCAGTGCAAAACCGGTTCTGCGCTTATCGAGGATTGGCAGAAGAAATGCCAGGTTGCAAAGATGAAGGCTTGGAATGAAAAGGATGTTATGCCCGTTCAAACTGCTGCAGGTATAACAAAGACTATGGCACCGAGAGATGAGATAACACTTGATACATATGAGCTTGAGCGGCCCTCCTCTGATGTTCACAACTTCTACCGCAATGTTGTTAAGGCAATCGACGGCAAGGAAGAACAGCTTATCAAACTGAGCGAGGTTCGCAGAGTTCTTCAGGTTATGGAGGCTTGCTTTAAATCAGGCGAAACAGGCCAGGCGATACTTTATAAAGACGGAATTTAATTTAATAAAAAGGTGCTGAGTTTGTTGCTTGGCACCTTTTGTTATTCTTAGCTAAGAGGAAAACCTATAGATTTTGTATGTCTTAAAACCTATTCCGGAGATTTAGTTTATAAAAATATTTGAAATTAAAAGTAAATTGATTTTTTTTGCGTATATTATATATATCGCAGGGAAATGCTTTTTGTCGATTAATGAAGGAGGGATGATTTATGGCTGATACAATGCTTCGTGATTTGTTTCTTGAAAGAGAAAAGGATACTCTGTCGGAATTTGCTTTTTTAACATCCGAAACAAAGGGACGGGACTACCCATATAGTAAGTGCCCTGTTCGCACAGAATTTCAGCGTGACAGAGACAAGATAATTCATTCCACTTCGTTTAGGAGACTTATGCACAAAACACAAGTGTTTCTTGCACCTGTTGATGACCATTACAGAACACGCTTGACACATACTCTTGAAGTAACGCAGATTGCCCGTATCATTGCCCGTGCACTGCGCTTAAATGAGGATCTTACAGAAGCGGCCGCCCTTGGCCATGATCTTGGACATACTCCTTTTGGACACGCAGGAGAGGAGGCAATGCGGCTATGCTTTGATCCTGAGTTTGCACACTATAAGCAGAGCCTGAGAGTTGTTGAAAGGCTTGAAAAAAACGGCAAAGGGCTTAATTTAACCTATGAAGTGCGCGATGCTATAGTCAATCACACCGGCAGCAATATGGCATCTACTCTTGAGGGTGTTATTGTTAAATTTGCCGATAGAATTGCTTATATAAACCACGATATCGACGACGCAAGAAGGGCTGGCATCCTTTGTCTTGAGGATATACCAAAGGAAATAAGAAAGGTTCTTGGCGATGGACATAGTGAAAGGATCAATAATATGGTTCTTTCGGTTATAAAGGCAAGCGAGGGAAGACCGGAGATAAAAATGACAGACGAGGTTCAGGCTGCAACAAATGAGCTGCGTGCTTTCCTTTTTAAAAATGTTTATTCATATTCCGCTGCAAAAAGTGAGGATAATAAATCAAAGGCACTGCTTGCAAGTCTTTTCAATTATTACAGTGAAAGACCGGAGCTTATGCCCGAGGTCTATTATAAAAATGTTGAAGCAGAGGGCGTTGGCAGATGCGTCTGTGATTATATCTCAAGTATGACAGACCGATTTGCAATCGATACCTATAGTGCATTGTTTGTGCCTCGTGTTTGGGGAGGAAAGGCATGATCCCAAGGGCGGTGATTGAAGAGATCATCTTCAGAGCGGATATTGTTGATACTATTTCTTCATATGTAACACTTAAAAGAGCAGGCTCAAATTATGGCGGACTTTGCCCATTTCATAGTGAAAAAACACCGTCTTTTACAGTGTTTCCCGCAACCAAAACCTTTTATTGCTTTGGTTGCGGTGCAGGCGGAGATGTGATAACCTTTATTAAAAAGGCAGAAAATCTTGATTATCCGTCTGCTATTGAGTTTTTGGCTCAAAGAGTTGGAATAACCATTCAGCATGAAGATTCTTATAATAAAAGTGACCTTGTCAATCGCAAGAGGGTCTATGAAATGAATCTTGAAGCTGCAAAATTTTTCCGTGGTTGCCTTTTTGATCCCACACTTGGTGCCCCGGGCATGGAATATCTGCGTTCGAGAAAGCTTAGCGGAGCAACAATCAAGCGTTTTGGGCTTGGGTATGCTCCCTCTGATTTTGGTATGCTTACCAATCATATGAGAAAAAAAGGATTTACAGAGGACGAGCTTGTAACCGCCTTTTTGTGCGGAAAAAGTCAGAAAACCGGCAAGGCGTATGACTATTTTAGGGGAAGAGTGATGTTTCCTATCATCGACACCACCGGAAATGTCATTGCGTTTGGAGGAAGAGTTCTCGATGACTCAAAGCCTAAGTATCTTAATTCATCAGATACTCCCGGCTTTAAGAAAAGCAGAAATCTTTTTGCACTTAATTATGCAAAGGACGCTTGCTCTGAGGAAATAATACTGTGTGAAGGTTATATGGATGTTATAGCCCTGCACGCCGCAGGCTTTGCAAACTCCGTTGCAACTCTTGGCACTGCTATTACAAGCGAGCAGGCACGGATAATGGCAAAATATACAAAAAAAGTGATCATTTCATATGACAGTGATGCGGCAGGCCAAAGGGCGGCGAATCGTGCAATGCAGCTTCTGTCAGAGGTTGGACTTGATGTTCGGGTCCTAAAGATGAACGGTGCTAAAGACCCGGATGAATTTATTAAAAAATTTGGTTCAGACCGTTTTAGGCAGATATTATCTCAAAGCAAGACGGGTTTTGAATACAAAATGGATAATATTTTAGCAGCCCATGATATTTCCGTGCCGCAAGAAAAGATAAAGGCATCTATAGAGCTTTGCGAGATAATTTCCGGTTATGCCTCGTCTTCTGAAAGGGAAGTATATATCGGTCGTGTTTCGGAAAAGCTATCTCTGTCAAAGGAAAGTCTTTTAAATGATGTGGAGCGGCTGCGCAGAAAATTTGCAAAAGAGCAAAAAAAGGCAGAGAGCCGAGCGGCCATTAACACCGCAAAGAATTATGGAGACAGGATCAACATAGATTCTGTTAAAAATGTTGGTGCAAATGCAGCAGAAGAGACTATTCTTGGTTTGCTCCTCACTTATGATGAGCATAGGGCCGCTGTTGCAAATGGAAAAATTGAGTTATCTGCTGACGATTTTTTTACCTCCTTTGGAAAGCGTGTTTTTGAGAGGATCATGAAAGACCATAATTCTGAAGAAGGATTTAATTTGTCTCTGCTTGGAGAGACATTTTCAACAGAGGAAATCGGAAGAATAACAAAATATACGATCGATCGTGGAGAATTGACCGAGAACGGTGCAAATGTTTTGCAAAATGCCGTTAATAAGCTAAAGGCTGAAAAACAAAAGGAAGCTGAAAAAACGGGCGGAGATAAATTTGCTTCTTTGAAAAGAAAACAGCAGAGTGCCCGAGAACAAAAAAATAAAAATTCTAATGTTTAATATAAGAGGTGTGTTTTGAGAAAATCTCAGGAAAATGAAATTAATATGATACTTGCGGCCGAAAATAAATCAGGCGGAGGTTCGGTTGAAGGCGATAGCTATGACCGTTTATACGCCGATCTTCGCAACGAAGGCCTTAATGTTCCTGAAGGGGCGTTTATCTCTTCTGAGGCAGAGGGCATAGAGCAGGAAATTGAAAGATACGATAATTCGGAGAATATGGAAATGATCCTTGAGCAGGATGGCTTGACTATAGATGATCCGGTTCGTATGTATCTTAGAGAGATAGGCAGAGTGCCACTTTTGAAGGGAGATCAGGAAAAGGAGCTTGCCGCAAGAATTGAAGAAGGCGATGAAAATGCAAAGCAGGATTTTATTAATGCAAATTTGCGCCTTGTAGTTAGTATTGCCAAAAAATATGTGGGCAGGGGAATGCCTTTTCTCGACCTTATTCAAGAGGGAACGCTTGGCCTTATGAAGGCTGTTGATAAATATGACCACACAAAGGGATATAAATTTTCTACATATGCTACATGGTGGATAAGGCAGGCAATTTCAAGAGCTCTCGCAGAGCAGGAGATAATTCCTGTCCATATGGTTGAAACGGTACATAAGATTGCAAAATGCTCAAGGCAAATGCAGCAGGAGCTTGGCAGAGAGCCTACCATTGAGGAAATATCCGAAAAAATGGGAATGAGCGTTGAAAAGATCAGAGACATCAGACGATATTCTCAAGAGCCGATATCGCTTGATACTCCCATTGGCGAGGAGGAGGACAGCCGTCTTGGTGATTTTATCCCGGATGATGACACACCTTCGCCTGCAGAGGCTGCTTCAACAGCACTTATGCGTGAAGCCATTGAAAAAGAGCTTCATACCTTGACTCCAAGAGAAGAACAGGTGATAAAGCTGAGATACGGTCTTATAGACGGTAGGTCTCGTACACTTGAAGAGGTTGGACAGGAATTTGATATTACAAGAGAAAGAATAAGACAGATAGAAGCCAAGGCTTTGCGCAAGTTGCGCAATCACAATCATGCCAAAAATTTGCGTGCTTTTATAGATTGATAGCAGGAGTTAAAATGAAAGAAGAACTTGAAACAAAGAAAAAGGTTGACATAGTAAACCTTATTGAAAAAGGCAAAAAAGGCAAGCTTTCCACAAGCGATATAGAGGAAGCTATGGAAGCTATGAACTATGACATGGATAAGCTTGATCAGCTCTATGAAGATCTGGAGGAAAACGGCATTGATGTTTCTCCCGATCAGCTCCTCGGAGAGGATATCAGAGAGATCGAAAGCGAAATGGAGCAATTTGATCATCCCGAAAAGATGGAAAAGCTGCTTGAAAGCGAAGGACTTGCTATTGACGACCCGGTTCGTATGTATTTGAAGGAGATAGGCAAGGTTCCGCTTCTCAGCCTTGAAGAAGAGCAGATGTTGGCAGAGAAAATGGCGGAAGGCGATGACTCTGCAAAGGAAAAGCTGGTTGAAGCAAACCTGAGACTCGTTGTAAGCATTGCAAAGAGATATGTTGGAAAGGGAATGTTTTTCCTTGATCTTATACAAGAGGGAAACCTTGGACTTATGAAGGCAGTGGAAAAATTCGACTATCTCAAGGGATATAAATTCTCCACATATGCAACTTGGTGGATAAGACAAGCGATAACAAGATCTAAACAGGGCAGAGATAACCATTGGAGAGTTAAGGTCCTCGGCCATAGCTGTTTGGCAACGCTCGTTAAGCTCTGCGGCGTTGAAAGATGTTGTTGTGCTTGCTTT
>JAZUQN010000033.1:0-10845 GCA_045605745.1 Eubacteriales bacterium | reverse complement strand
AATTCAGCATCGGGGCGCAGCGGAGTCTCAAAGGATCCCTTTGAAAATCTATCAACGAAAATATGGTACATTGTTCCGCCCTTAAACCACTCAGGTGTGTCGAAACCGTCTTGATATACAAGCAGCTTAAAGCTTGCCCCCTCGTTTTCAGAAAGGGTTATATTAAGATTATCGGCAGTGTGGGAAAAAAGAATTTTTCCATCACAAAAAAAGATGAAATCATAATAGAACAACCCTGAAAGCTCGTTTCCACATAGCTGCTTCAGATCAAGTTCTATTTTAAAGATATCATTTCCAAGCTCGTTTCCGCAAAATTCTGCGGTGATTTCCTTTTTGACAAATCCATCCTTGTTTATTCTCAGAGCCGGGTATTTGATGCCCAGCTTCCTCGGTATTTTTAAGGATAGGCAGAGCATGGAACTTCTTTTGAATGCGCCGAAAAGCGACGCATCTGTTCCGTCAACAGATTTTTCAAGTGTGATTTTCGTTTTTGCGGTTATTAGGGATGAAAGCTTTGAGAGCATAAGCGTCCTTTCTCCTTAGAAGCTACAAGGTTAAATTCTTTATAGGGACGGCAAAATGCCGTCCCTATAAAATTTTTATTTTTTAAGTTTCTTTAGATCCCAAATTTTTTCTGCATAGTCGTTTATTGCGCGGTCTGCGGCAAAATATCCGGCTGATGCAATGTTCATAAGAGACATACGGTTCCAACGGTCACGATCACCGTATATTTCGATAGCTTTTTCGTGGGTTGTGCGATATGATTCAAAATCTGCAAAGCACATATAGGGGTCAGCAATTCCGTGACCCGAGAGCAGATAAGATCCAATATGAGCAAATGACTGTCCTGCAAAACCGATATTAAGACGGTCGATTATCTTTTGCAGATGGGAATTGTTTGCATAATATTCAGCAGATCTATATCCTCTGAGCCAAAGATCCTCAACTTCGTTTTTGTTAAGACCGAAAATGAACATATTTTCATCACCTGCGGCTGCCAGCATTTCAACATTTGCGCCATCAAGTGTGCCTATAGTCAGTGCACCGTTTATCATCAGCTTCATACAGCCTGTGCCGCTTGCCTCTTTTCCGGAAAGAGAGATCTGCTCGGATATTTCGGCGGCAGGTATAAGAGCCTCAGCCATGCTGACATTGTAGTCTTCAAGGAATACCACCTGCAGCTTTTCTCGAAGCCTTGGATCGCTTTCAATATCACGGCCTATAAAGCAGAGAAGCTTTATGATCTCCTTAGCCATTGCATATCCGGGGGCAGCTTTTGCTCCGAAGATGAAGGTTTGAGGTCTTACATCGATATCCGGATTTTCCTTAAGCTCGCAATAAAGATTGATTATATTCAGCGCATTGAGAAGCTGTCTTTTATATTCATGCAGGCGTTTGATCTGAACATCAAAAACAGAATCCGGGTCAATGCATTTGCCTGTTTTTCTCATAAGAAGATTTGAGAAATTGACCTTGTTTTGATGCTTGATTTCGCCAAGCTCACGGAGTGCCTCCTTATCATCTGCAAACTTTTTCAGCTCTGAAAGCTGAACCGGATCGTGGCGGTATCCGTCACCGATTTTGCTTTCTATAAACGAGGCGAGCTGAGGATTGGAATAGCAGAGCCAACGGCGGTGTGCAATACCGTTTGTTACATTTGTAAATCTTTCGGGATACATACGGTGGAAATCCTTGAAAACCGAATCAACAAGAATATCTGAATGAAGCTTTGAAACACCGTTTATATGATGTGATCCGATAACCGAAAGGTTTGCCATGCGTATCTGTGAATAAGCGATGATCGACATACCCGAAATGCGATTCCAGTTGCCGGGGAAGTGCTCCCAAGCCTCTGCGCAGAAGCGCTCGTTGATTTCTTTGATTATCATATATATTCTCGGTAGCTTGAGGCGGAATAGATCCTCATTCCATGTTTCAAGAGCCTCGGGCATAACGGTATGATTTGTATAAGACACGGTTCTTGTCACAATATCCCAAGCCTTATCCCAATCAAAATAATATTGATCGATAAGGATTCTCATAAGCTCGGGGATACAAAGAGCAGGATGGGTGTCATTTATATGCACAGCCACCTTTTCGGGCAGGTTATCAAGAGTGCCGTAAACTGCCATGTGGTCACGGATGATGCTTTGGCAAGAGGCAGAAACAAGAAAATACTGCTGGCTAAGACGGAGAAGCTTGCCCTCGGTGTGGTTATCCGATGGATAGAGCACCTTTGAAATTATTTCCGCATTTGTACTCTCTTCAAGCGCCTTTGTATACTGTCCCTGTGTAAACAGACCCATATTGAAATTATGGATATCTCTGGCACGCCAAAGTCTCAGCTGACTGACCGCTTTTGAATCGGCACCCGAAATCATCATATCATATGGAACAGCCTCTATCTCCTCGCAGTCCTCATATAGGATCTCACATCTTCCGTTTGTCCACTGTTCCTTTATATGTCCCCCAAAGCGAACATGAAATGTTCTGTCGGTTCTGGGAACCAGCCAAACATCGCCTCCGGGAAGCCAGACGTCGGGAAGTTCTATCTGCATACCGTCAACAATCATCTGCTTAAACAGTCCGTATTCATAGCATATTGAAAATCCTGTTGCGGGATAATCAAGAGAGGAAAGAGAGTCCATAAAGCAAGCGGCAAGACGGCCAAGACCGCCATTTCCAAGACCTGCATCAGGCTCGCAATCATAAAGGTCATCAAGCTCAAAGCCAAGCTCTGAGAGGGCCGTTTTATATTCTTCAGAAAGACCTAGGTTGCAAAGATTTGTGCGCAGAGAACGACCAAGCAAAAATTCCATGCACATATAATAGACACGCTTTGCGCCCTTTTCATTGACCTCGTTTTTAAAATTCTTTCTTTTTTCTGTCAAGATGTCCTTTAGGGTCAGCGCAACTGCCTTATAAACCTGCTCTTTTGTTGCATCAGCAGGCGAAGCTCCAAAATTGCGTGAGAGCTTACTTTCGATATTTTCTTTGATTTCGTTTGCCTTGGGGGAGAAATTCATAAGTGTGGTTTTCCTTTCATAAACGCCTTCGTACCTGATTATAATCTGCGGTACATTTCAAGATATTTTTCTGCTGAGACCTTCCATGAAAAGTCTGTGTGCATTATTTTTTTAACAAGAGCTTCTCTTTTGTCTGCCTCGTGATATAGGGTCAGAGAAGCATAAATTCTGTCGAGAAGCTCAGCGCTGTTATAGCCGCTGAAGGTGAATCCATTTCCCATAATCTCGTTGCCATCAAGCCGGTAGTTCTTGATTGAGTCATAGAGCCCGCCTGTTTCTCTTGTAACGGGGATAGCACCGTATCTGGATGCAATCATTTGCGAAAGACCGCAGGGCTCGCTTTTGGACGGCATAAGAAAGATGTCGCAAGCGGCATATATGCGCTTGGAAAGATCTCTGTCATACATTATCATGGCTCTTACCTTATCCGGATAAGCCTTTTCAAGATTATAGAAGAAGCCTTCATATTCAGGGGTGCCCTTTCCAAGGATAACAAGCTGAACATCGCCATCGACAACATTCTTTATGATGTCTGCGATTATGTCGATGCCCTTGTGTGCGGCAAGGCGTGAAATTATGGCAAGCATTGGCACGTCTTTACGAATGGGCAGAGCCAAATCTCTCTGCAGAGCAAGCTTGTTTTTGACCTTGTCGTTAAGAGTGTCTGCCGAATATGTCGTTTCGATTACCGGATCTGCCTCCGGGTTATAGTAATCATAGTCAATTCCGTTGAGAATGCCGCAAAGCTTGCCCTCGTTTTCACGAAGAATTGGGTCAAGTCCGTGGGAATATGCGGGATCCTTTATTTCATCTGCATATCTTGGGCTAACGGTTGAAACGATGTCGGCACAAACGATGGCACCCTTCATAAGATTTATGCAATTGCCATATTCAACAATAGAGCGCTCTGTTGCTCCAAGGGCAAAAACATCACCAAGAATTGAGAAATCATACCGTCCCTGGTATTCAATGTTGTGAATGGTGAAAACAGCACGAATGGCTGCGTATCTTTCATCATGACTGAAAAGTGTTTTAAGATAAACAACAGAGAGCGCACTCTGCCAATCGTGAGCGTGAAGTATGTCAGGGAAGAAATCAATGCATTGGAGCATAGAAAGGGCAGACATACTGAAAAATGCAAATCTTTCAGCATCATCAAAGCTGCCATAAAGCGAATCTCGCTTATAGTAGTATTCGTTATCAATAAAATAGTAAATAACGCCCTGGTGGTTGAGGCTCATTATCCTGCAATACTGCTCACGCCAGGCAAGCCTAACAGTGAAAACATATTCTTCCTTCATTCTTTCTCTGAAGCTATCCTTGATCTGACCGTAAAGCGGCATAACAACTCTCACATCAACGCCGTCTGGGTCTGCGCTTTTTATTGCCGCCGGAAGAGAGCCGAGAACATCTCCGAGTCCGCCTGTTGCGGCAAAGGGCATAGCCTCTGAGCCAACAAATAATATTTTTTTCATAGATGTTTCTCCAAAATTAAATCATAGTACCCTTGTTTATAAAGAAGGGAAGGGTTGAGTGGCCATACAGCTTGCGGTCATCTTTTATGAGAACATTTTTGTCGGATACTACATAGCCAAGCTCAGCATTGTTGCCAACCACAGTGTCCTGCATAAGGATGCAATTCTTAACATATGAGCCTTTTCCAATCTTAACTCCGCGGAAGATTATTGAATTTTCAACGGTTCCTTCAATAAGACAGCCGTCCGCTATAAGGGAGTTGGTTACCTTTGCGTCGCTTGTGTATCTTGTGGGTGCTGAGTTGCGAACCTTTGTGAGAATAGGTCGATTGGGAACTCCAAAAAGTGCATTTCCCATTCCGCTCCTGAGCAGCTTCATGCTGCAATCGTAATAACCGGCAAGGGAGCTTATTTGTGCATAAAAGCCATCATAATGATACACAAAATAGTTAGCTCTGAGCAGGTTGCGGTCTATGATATCGCTATAGAAGCTAGTGTAACCATGGGATATAGCATTGGCTATTGCAGCTTGCAAATATTTTGTTGTTGCAACGATAATATTTGTGCTGACCTCCTTTATTCCGCGAACACGCTGATTAAAGTGGATAACATCCGAAATTCTATCGTTTTCATCAGAGGTTATTATTGCGCTTCCGTTTGATATTTCCGCCTTTTCGGTGTCGAGCATCGTTGTAACAATGGTGATGTCGGCTTCCTTTTCCTTATGATGGCGAATGACATCGCCAAGATCGATATTGCTTATTGCATCGCAGTCGGAAAGAACCATATAGTCCTCATTGCAGCGAGATATAAAATCCATAGCACCCATCATTGCTTCAAGGCGTGTTGAATAGAGCTTGTTAGCTCCGGTCCCATTGTAGCTTGCGATGAAGGGGGGCAAAAGCTTAATGCCGCCGCTTCTTCTTGCCAGATCCCAGTCCTTTCCGGTTCCTATGTGGTCAAGAAGTGACTGATAATTGTTATGTGTAATAATTCCAACCTTGGTTATGCCTGAGTTTACCATGTTGGAGAGCGTGAAGTCAATGAGACGGTAGCGGCAACCAAAGGGGACTGAGGCCATAGTACGCTTTCTTGTAAGCTCGGGAATATTCTGATCATGAATGTTTGAAAAAACAAGTCCTGCTGTGCTCATATAGCTGTCCTCCTTATATTTCGGATATCATTTCGTCATCGCCGATAAGCTTTCCCTCCGGAATGCTTACATCTGCGCCGATAACCGTGATACCCTTGGATGTTTCTTTTGGTGCGCCAACTGATGCATCCTTGCCAATTGTTACATTTTCGTCAAGAATAGAGTATTCAACCCTTGCACTGTTTCCAACAACGGTTCCACTCATAACAACGCTGTCTTTGACAACTGCGCCCTCCATAACCTTGGCACCTGTGAAGATAACGCTGTTTTCAACAGTGCCGTATATTTCACAGCCCTCGGTTATTATGCTGTTTTTTATTTTTGCATTTTTGCCGATAAACTGAGGTGCTGCTGCAAAATGGCGAGCAAAGATTCGCCAATCCTCATTATATAAGGTGAATGCCGGATGATCTCCAATAAGATCCATATTTGCTTCCCAAAGACTTTGAATGGTTCCAACATCCTTCCAATATCCGTCAAACTGATATGCAAACATCTTTTCGCCTGCTGCAAGCATGGTTGGAATGATGTTTTTGCCGAAATCGTTTGAAGAATCAGGATCTGCATTATCTTCGATAAGATATTTTTCAAGCTTTTTCTTGTTGAAGATATATATGCCCATTGAAGCCAGAGTGCTATCGGGGTTCTTTGGCTTTTCTGTGAATTTGTATATGGAATTATCTTCGTTTGCACTCATTATACCAAAGCGGCTTGCCTCCTCAAGAGTTACATTTAAAACTGCAATGGTGCAGTCTGCGCCCTTTTCTTTGTGATAGTCAAGCATTTTTGAGTAATCCATTTTATAGATATGGTCGCCTGAGAGGATAAGGACATATTCTGCGTCATATCTGTTTATGAATTCCAGATTTTGATAAATGGCATTGGCAGTGCCTTTATACCAATCTGCTGTTTTATTGCCTTGATAAGGTGGGAGTATCTTAACACCGCCAAATGCGCGGTCAAGATCCCAGGGAAGACCGTTTCCTATATATTCATTTAGCACAAGGGGTTGATATTGGGTTAGAACGCCAACGGTATCAATTCCTGAATTGATACAATTGGAAAGCGGAAAATCAATTATTCGGTATTTACCTCCAAAAGGAACTGCAGGTTTTGCGGTTTTTTGAGTTAGTGCATAGAGTCTGCTGCCCTGACCTCCTGCGAGGAGCATGGCAATACATTCTTTTTTCTTGAACATGAGCTTTCCTCCCAAATGATATATAAATTATTTATTAACTGAAGGGTCTTTTTTTCTTTTGCTTGGTATAACTCTTATTATTGACGCACTCATTGGTGCAAGGGGGTATATAATTGCATTATCAAAGCCGTTTTGCTTGTAGGTTAGACATTCAAATGATTTATAGATATTTTCTTTTCTGTTTCCACTGCCACCGTATATGGCATCATCAGAACAAATAAGCACCTCATATTTGCCGGGATAAGGTACTCCGAGATGGAAATTCGGTCTTTCAACCGGCGTTAAGTTGGCTATCAAAATCAGCTCCTCGCCTTTTTTGCTTATGCGGCGAAACGAGAATATGCTCTCATCTCTGTTGTCTGCGTCTATCCAGCGAAAACCGTCCCACGAGCTGTCACATTCCCAAAGCTCTTTTCTTTCAAGATATAAGTTGTTCAGGTCAGCAGTGAATCGCTGCATTTGTGCGTGCCTGTCGTAGTCGAGAAGAAACCATTCGATCTGGCCCTTATAATCCCATTCCCGGAATTGGCCGATTTCATTTCCCATAAAGCTCAGCTTTTTTCCTGGATGACAGATTATAAATGTCATAAAGGCTCTTGCACCGGAAAATTTCATATCATATTCACCGGGCATTTTGTCAAGGAATGATTTTTTGCCGTGTACAACCTCGTCGTGGGAAATTGGAAGAACATAGCTTTCGTTAAAGGCATACATCATTGAAAATGTTATTTTCTCATGAATATATTTCCTGAAATATGCATCTGTTTCAACATATGAAAGAAAATCGTTCATCCAGCCCATGTTCCATTTCATCGTAAAACCAAGGCTTTCATCGTCCTCAAAGCCCGTAACATGGGGCCAAGCCGTGGACTCTTCAGCTATCATCAAAACATCGGGAAATTCCTTTTTCATATAGGAATTGAGGATCCTGAAAAATGCGATTGCCTCAAGGCAACGGTTGTCTCCTTTGGAATTTGGCAGCCACTCGCCCGGCTTTTTTTCATAATCAAGATAGAGCATTGAAGCAACGGCATCAACACGAAGGCCGTCAATATGATATTTTTCTGCCCAAAATGCGGCGTTCGAAACGAGAAAACACTCGATCTCATTTCTGCCAACATCAAAGCGGCGAGTTCCCCAGCCCCGATTTTCCATTTTGTCCTGTCCCTGATATTCATAAAGGGGGGCACCGTCAAATTCATAAAGTCCGTGGGCATCCTTTGGAAAATGCGCAGGCACCCAATCAAGAATAACACCGATGCCGGATTTATGCAGCTCGTTTACGAGCACCATGAAATCCTTTGGAGTGCCAAGTCTTGAGGTGGGCGCATAATATCCGCAAACCTGATATCCCCAGGAGCCGTCATATGGATGCTCCATAACGGGCATAAACTCAACATGGGTATATCCCATTTGCTTAACATAAGAGGGCAATTCATTTGCAATTTCAAGATATGAAAGAGGAGTGCCGTCCTCGTGTGTTTTCCAAGATAGCAAATGAAGCTCATAGATGTTCACAGGGGATGCGTATATATTTGGACTAAGCTTTTTTCTGTTTTTAAGCCAACCCTCGTCCTGCCAATCAAAGCCTTCGATGTCATAAAACTTTGAGGCAGTTGACGGCGGAGTTTCAAAATGAAAAGCATAGGGGTCGGATTTATATATTTCTCTGTCTCCGTTTCTTATTTTGTATTTGTAGGTCGAATACTCTCCAAAATCGTCGTTTTGGAGTAATCCCTCCCAAACTCCGTCGGAGGTGATCCTTTTCATTCTTAGGCCATTTCCCCATTCGCAGAAATCGCCAACCACAAACACCTCATCAGCGTGCGGTGCCCAAACGCGAAAAACTATCCCGTTTTTTTCTTTGTGGGCACCGAGATAGTCATATGATTTGAAGTTTGTGCCTTGATGAAAAAGAAAGGGAGCCATGTCATGATTGCTTTTAGTTTTCATACTAAGTCTCCTTTTGTGAACTACTTATATATTATACACTGCGTTTTGTATAAATTCAATAGTAAAACCGAAATTTAGGCTTGATTTACGCTTTTTTGTGCATTTTTAAAACCAACTCGGCACTATTTGTTGCAGACTTTACTATATTTTGATGTGCTTGCCAATTTGTGTTGTCGAATTTTTTTTATTTTATGTGAAAAAAACCAAAAAAAGAATTTTTTTGCTTCTTGGAATATAACAATATGCGCAAATCAATGTGCATATTGCACAATTGGGCTGATAAAAGATTTTGCAAAAGATGAAATAAATTATTGAAATAATGGAAGAAATATGATATAATTATAATGGAGTTGTGTGTACTCTGTATTAAAATGGTGTAAGAGGTAATGGAGACATGGAGAAAAAGCTTACCGTTGACAGAATAGAAGAAGGAATTTCTGTTTGCTTTGACGATGAAGGAAACAGATATGAGCTTTCAGAGGCTCTCACAGAGGGGGATATCTTTGAAGCGAATATTGATGATGATGGCAGAGCGACTCTCATCAAAAGATCGGAGAGCGAAATTATAGAAAAAAAGTCATCGCTTGAAAATAGACTGAATGCACTTTTTAGGAGGGGGGACGGCAAAAAATGATTATCAGAGGTTTTCTTTTGAACGGTGTATATTCAGAGTGCGCTATGAAAAACAATGCTTTATATCTGCTTTTCGTTTTTCTTTGCATACTCATACCTTATCTGCTCGGCTCGGTGAATTTTGCCGTTATAATTTCGAGGATCAGATATAATGACGATGTAAGAAATCACGGCAGCGGAAACGGCGGAATGACAAATATGCTCCGAACCTACGGTAAGCTTGCCGCTTTTCTTACTCTTGTCGGAGACATGGCAAAGTCGGTATTAGCTGTGCTTTTCGGCTGCAGCTTGCTGGGGCTTTTCGGCGGTTATTTGGCTTCGTTTTTTGTTGTTTTCGGACATATGTTTCCGGTGTTTTTCAAATTTAGAGGTGGAAAAGGAGTTGCAACTGCCGCTGCGGCAATTGCAGTGCTTTATCCCTTGGTGTTCAGCGTTATGCTGCTCTGCTTTATAATTGTTGTTCTCGGAACAAAATATATTTCGCTTGGCTCTATTATGAGTTCGCTTCTTTATCCGATTCTTGTAAACCGCTTTGATGAAATGTTTTCCTTGACTGTTGGTTTTGATAGCCTTTTTGCTATTCTCACGGCTGCTTTTGTTATCTTTATGCATAGAAGCAATATAAAGCGACTTATGAACGGAACAGAATCAAAGGTGTCTTTTGGCAAAAAGAAGGAGAAGACCGGAAATGAAAATAAACAATGAGGCCTCGGCAGAGCTTGCAAAAATTTGTGAGCTTGCTCTTGAGGCGGCAAAACACAGCGCCCTTAAAAAAGCTGTCCTCTCAAAGCCCGAGGATAAAGAGATCAAAAGGGCGGTTGTAACACCTCGTCTGATCGGCGGCAGAGAAATGCTGCAGGCTGAAACTTTTAGACAGGATAACAAGGCAATTCACGCCAATATTGAGCTGTCAGACCCCAAAGCCCTGGCAGACATTTGCAGTGGGTTTATGCAGATAAATCTGATAACCACTGCAGGTGATTGTGAATATAAAAGATCAAAATCAGGAAAAGAGACTATTATAGGTGCTGCAAAGCTGGAAAAAGCGGGCTTTGAGGGCAAGGAGACTGTATCTCTTCAAAAAAACGATAAAGAGAAAAACTATATTTTAAAGGGCGATGAAAATTTTTTGAAGCTTCTTGGAATCAGCGATGAAAAGGGAAGAGTTCACGATAAAAAACGCCCGAAATTCAGGCAGATAAATAGATTTCTTGAGCATATAAGGGATATTGAAAAAAATCTTCCCTCAGAGGGGAAGCTGAGAATTTGTGATCTTTGCTGCGGAAAAAGCTATTTGTCCTTTGCCGTGTATTATTATTTCACCGAGGTTCTCGGCAGGGAAGTTTATATGACCGGTGTGGACCTTAAGGGAGATGTTATCGAATATTGCTCATCTGTGGCGGGAAA